>NZ_JBLHYX010000003.1:0-245915 GCF_047631075.1 Limimaricola cinnabarinus | reverse complement strand
CGGCTTCCTGCTCCTTGATCATCCCGATGATCTGCGCCTCAGTGAAGCGGCTCTTTCGCATCGTCTGCTCCTTTGCAATTGAGCAAACTCTACATCAGACTGAGGGATCTCGAGGGGGGCAGGTCACTGAAAATGGGTGATGCGGTCTGAGAAGGCGGCGTATCGTGGCGGGTGCTGAAGCCTGCCAGACCCTCCCGAAGGAGCGATACGCCCTGAAGAACGATACCGACATCATCCCGCTTCGTCAGCCCCATTCGCTGGACGATCCCCTAACCGAGATTGCCCGCGAGGGGGCGCGCCGGATGTTGGCTGCGGCCTTGCGGGCGGAGGCGGATGCCTTCGTCGCAGAACTTGCCGAAACCCGTCTGCCGGACGGGCGTCAGCGCGTGGTTCGGCATGGCTACGGCCCCGAGCGCGAGATCCAGACCGGGATTGGCGGGCTCGCAGTCAGACGGCCGAAGGTCCGGGATCGGTCGGCGGCGAACGCAGAGGACAAGATCCGCTTCAATTCCGCCATCCTGCCGAGGTGGGCGCGACGCTCCCGCAGCTTGGACGCGCTGCTGCCGGTTCTCTATCTCCGCGGCATCTTGACGGGGACTTCCAAGAGGCGCTCGCGGCCCTGCTCGGCGAGGACGCCCCGAACTTGTCGCCTGGTGTGCTGCCGCGCCTGACCGGTGAATGGGAAACGGAGTATGGGCGCTGGCAGCGCCGCGGCCTCGCCGCGCGCCGCTACGCCTATGTCTGGGCCGACGGGGTCTATCTTCAGGCCCGAATGGAGCCGCAGGCCGAATGCATGCTGGTTCTCATCGGCGCGACGCCGGAAGGAAAGAAAGAGCTCGTGGGCTTTCAGGCCGGCATGCGCGAGAGCGCGCAGAGCTGGCGCGAACTGCTGGTCGACCTCAAGGCGCGTGGCCTGACTTGCGCGCCCGAGATCGCTGTCGGTGACGGGGCGCTCGGGTCCTGGAAGGCGCTCGACGAGGTGCTTCCCAGCACAAGGCACCAACGGTGCTGGGTTCACAAGACGTCAAACGTGCTGAACAAGGTCCCCAAATCCCTCCAGCCCGCTGTCAAATCCGACCTGCGCGAGATCTGGCAGGCCGAGACCCGTGTCGCCGCCGAGGCCGCGCTGGACGTCTTCGTCGAGAAATACGGCGCGAAATACCACAAGGCCGCAACCTGCCTGACCAAGGACCGCGAGGCGCTGTTGGCGTTCTATGATTTCCCCGCCGAGCATTGGGACCATCTGCGAACCTCGAACCCGATCGAGAGCGTGTTCGCCACCGTCAGGCATCGGACGGTTCGCACGAAAGGTGCGCTATCCCAAAAGACGGCTCGGCTGATGGTCTACAAGCTCGTGCAAGCCGCCGCGAAGGGATGGCGTCGCCTGAAGGGCGCCAACCAGTTGCCAATGGTGATCGAGGGCGTCAAATTCACCGACGGCGTCCTCGACGCCAAGACCCGCGCCGCCTGATCAAAGCGCGTTACCCAAATTCGGGCATAGCTCTTCCACCCATGGCACAGCAAGGCACTTGGCTCGGTGGGTTGCTGGCGCGCAAGCCAGGCATGCTGGTGCGCGTGGCACTGGCGAACAAATTGGCGCGGATCGTCTGGGCCCTGATGGCCCGAGGCGGCGTCTACAAGGCTCCGGTCGCGGCGGCGTAGCCCGTTTTCGATCGGAGAACGTCGGAGCGAAAGAGGGCAAGGAGTGTTATGGCGCAGCCGTCGTGAGACGAGATCGGGACACCCAGAGTGCAACAAAGTGCCTTTGAGCACGCGGCTTTGATTTGGCCCCGATCCTCGACCACCATATGGGCCCGCGGCACAGACGGTCGCATTAAGAGGCCGGATACATGTCAGCACCCGACAGCGCGCCAGCCAGAGCTCCGAAGAACCCTCTTGCGCACGGGGCGGTTATACATGTTGCACAAAGCCCGCATAGGATTCATCTCGTGAATCCATCGTGGTAGGTGGTCGGCTTGGATTGGACGGTGCCAGATTTCAGCACCCTGTCACGTCGCCAGAAGACCCTTGCTGTAAACATCCCCTATCGCGGCTCCAGAGGCCCGCTGCACCTGCTGGTCGACAGCACCGGGATCAAGGTCGAGGGCGAAGGCGAGTGGCACGCGCGCAAGCATGGTGGCACCAAACGGCGCGTCTGGCGCAAGATCCACCTCGGGATCGACGAGCAGACGCTGGAGGTCCGGGCGGTCGAGGTCATCGGAAACCACATCGGCGATGCGCCGGTGCTGCCTGATCTGCTCAGCCAGATCCCACCTGAGCAGGAGATCGCCACCGTGACCGCAGACGGCGCCTATGACACGCGCAGATGCCACGATGCCATCGCGGATAGAGGCGCCCACGCCGTCATCCCGCCCCGCAAAAACGCCAGACCCTGGAAGCCGACCACGGCCGGTGCGATGGCACGTAACGAAGCCCTGCGCGCGTCGAAATATCTGGGGCGAGCGATCTGGCGAAACTGGAGTGGATACCACCGCCGAAGCCGCGCCGAGACAAAAATGAACTGCATGAAGCTGCTGGGGCAGCGCCTCATGGCGCGGGACTTTGATCGTCAAGTCGCCGAGGTCCAGATCCGCATCGCCATCATGAATGGATATACCGCTCTCGGCATACCCGTCACAAAGGCCGTGGGGTAAGTGTGCCCGGGGAAAGGGGAAGTCCGATCAGCAGCCGCTTCGTGCAACTAGGCCGCGCGAGATGAAAACGAGCAGGCCCGTTACCACATTCCCGCTTCGCGCGTGCCTCGGCAGCGATCCCCAAGGTGACGGTTTCGTGAGCGAATTTCCCCTTCGCCCAGTAGACAGGCGGCGCGTCCGTTCTTAGATCATTGCCATGCGCCTCTGGGTTCGCCTTGCCACGTTCTGCCTGTCGCTGACCCTTCTGGTCGGCGTGCTGGTGCATGACGTTGCCGGCGCCCGGATGTCGATCGACATGGCGGCGTCCAGCACCGTGGAACAGCAGGACGATCTCTGCCCGGCCTGTGCGCAGGATGCGGGCGAACAGGTTGTCTGCGACCTCGACTGCACCGCGCCGCTGCTGTCCACAGAGACGTTTACGGCGGCGCTGCCGCAGGCTGTTGCCGCGACCGCTCTTGATTGGCCCGCGGACGCGGTGGTGCGAACACGCCAGCCGGGCTTCGACCCCGCACCACCACGAGCCACCATCCTGAGCTGACCGGCCGCACCGCGCAGGTGACGGCCCGGTTTCGCCATGCCCGCCCGATCTCGGCAGGCAGACGCTGAACCGACCTTCTCCTTCTCGGGATACTCTCCATGACCACCCATTTCGCACGTGCGCTGTCGCGCCGTCGCGTCCTGTCCTCCGGCCTCGCCGCGATGGGCATGACGATGTTCGCCCCCGGGCTCGCCCGCTCGGCACCCCGGAGCGCCCTTCCGGGCGCCGTCACTACCTTGGCCTTCGACGGCACTGCCCTCCTTGCCGCCACGCCGGATGGCCTGCTGCGCCACGAGGACGATGCGTGGACCCGGCTCGACGCTCCGGCGGAACCCTCCGCCCTCGCCACGCATCCCGCCCGCCCCGGCACGATCCTCGCCGGATGGCGCGACGGCGCCCTGCGTCGCAGCGATGACGGCGGCCGAAGCTGGGCACAGGCCAATGCCGGGCTGCCGGGCGCGGCAATCCTTTCGGTCGCTCTGGCCGCGCAGGCGCCCGACACCATCTATGCCGCTCTCGAAGGCGACGGGCTCTGGCGCAGCGAGGATGGTGGCGAGACGTGGGAATTCGTGATGGATCGCCCCTATCTCGGCGGCGAGGAGCATGACGTGCTCAGCCTTGTCTCCGTGGCGCACGAGACCGGCATGGGCGGCATCTGGCTCTATGCCGGGACGCGGGCCGGGCTGACGCGGGTGCCCGACTGCTTCTGCCGCTGGCAGGACGTGGTCGCAGGCGACGCGCTGGACGCGCTCGTGGCAGGCGACGCCCCCATCACTGCCGCTTCGCTGCCCGAAGACGAGCCAATCGAGATCCTCGCCCTTGCCCCCGACGCACCACAGCGCCTTCTCGCGGCGCTGCCCTCCGGGCTGTGGCTGTCGATGGATGCGGGGGTGAACTGGGAACAGAGCGCCTCCGACCCCGTCAGGGCCCTCGCCGTCGACCCCGCCGATCCGCTCCACGTGATCTCCGCCGATGCCGTCGGCCTGCGCGTCTCGCACGACGGCGGCAGCAACTGGTCCCCTTTCGATCTGTCCAAGGATAGCTGACATGAACCGCAAGCTTCTCACCGGCACCGCCCTCGCGCTGGCCGCCGTCTCCGCCATCGGCATCGCGACCTTCACCACCGCCGAAACCGACAGCGCGGCTGTCACGCTCGCCGAGACCACCGTCCCCGCCGATCGGCAGATGACAATCTGGCGCGATCCGAATTGCGGCTGCTGCGACGCCTATGCCGACTACATGGAGGAGAACGGCTACCATGTGACGCGGATCGACGACCGCGACTTCGACAAGCGCTCAATCGAGGCCGGGGTGCCCGAGCAGGGTCTTGGCTGCCATCTCGCGCAGGTCGATGGCTACTATGTCAGCGGGCTGGTCCCGGCCGAAATCGTGGCGCGGCTGACCACCGAGCGCCCCGAGATCACCGGCATCACCCTGCCCGGCATGCCGATGAACGCCCCCGGCATGGGCGGCAAGAGCGGCACGCTCAAGACCTACGCCTTCGCGGGTGACGACATCACGGTGTTCTCCGATGAATGAGTGCATGGAGGTCATGATGTCGATGATGAACGGGCCGATGATGGGCGCCATGATGCTTGGCGGCGGGGTCGTCCTGCTGCTGGTGCTGACCCTGCTCGTTCTGAGCCTGATGGCGCTGGTCAAGTTCCTCAGGAGCGCGCGATGAGACGCGGGCTGGCCATCGGCCTCGCCTCGGGCCTGATTGGCGCCGCCGCGATCGCGGCGGTGGCCCAAGGGCTGATGGATGAGGACCCGCAGGGCGCGGCACCGGCGGAAACCGCGGGGCTCTCCGTCCTCGGAGAGCCGGTCACGCGGGACATGGTCGAACAGGGCGGCGCGATCTATGCCGAGAGCTGCGCTGCCTGCCATGGCGCGCAGCTCGAGGGCCAGCCCGACTGGCGCCGTCGGACCGAGGACGGGCGCATGCCGGCCCCGCCGCATGACGACAGCGGCCACACCTGGCACCACGCCGACCGCGATCTCTTTACCATCACCAAGCATGGTGTCGGTGCGGTTGTCCCCGGCTACAAGAGCGACATGCCCGCCTTCGAGGGCCTGCTGAGCGACGACGAGATCAAGGCGGTTCTGGCCTACATCAAGACGAGCTGGTCCGAGCGCGAGCGCGGCTTTCAGGCAGAGGTCTCGGCCGGGGCCGAGGGCAAGCCATGAGCTCGGCGGAACAGGCCCCGCGCAGGCGATCCCGAGGCCGGGCCTTGGTGCTGCTCCCAGCGGCGCTGTTCGCGGCGCTCGCGGCGGCCTTCTACTGGGGCCTGATGAACTCCGACGACCGGCTGCCCTCGGCCCTGATCGGCCGCGCGGTGCCCGAATTCGACCTGCCGCCGATCGAGGGCCGCGATGACGGTCTGTCCTCGTCCGATTTGCGAGGCGAGGTGTCGATCGTCAACGTCTGGGCCTCGTGGTGCGTGCCCTGCCGGGTCGAGATGCCGCTGCTGGTCGAGCTGGCCGCCCAGGGCACGGTTCCGATCCACGGCATCAACTACAAGGACGCGCCGGACGCGGCACTCGCCTTTCTCGACGAGACGGGCGACCCCTATACCCGTATCGGCGCCGACCGCTCTGGACGCACCTCGATCGACTGGGGTGTCTACGGGCTGCCGGAAACCTTCGTCATCGATGCACAGGGCCGCATTGCCTACAAGCATGTCGGTCCCTTTGACCGCCGCTCGCTCGAACAGGACATCCTGCCGGTCGTGCGACGCCTCCAGTCGGAGGGCGAGGCATGAGCGAATTGTCAAAATCCGCCCCCGTGACCGCCCCTGTCCGCCGTTTCCCGGCGTTCGGACGGCGTGGCTGGATGGTGCTGGCCTTCGCCGTCATCGGCACCGGCATGATCCTGAACTGGGGCTGGCTCACCGCCATCGGCGCCGCGCCCCTGATCCTGAGTTTGGCCCCCTGCGCTGTCATGTGCGCGTTGGGCCTCTGCATGCGTGGGGGCTCGTCCGCCTGCGCCAACAAGAGCGATCCGACAACCAAGCCGGACGTTTCGACCGACTGAAACCCATTCCGAAAGGACACGACATGAAGACCACCACCAAGCTCGGCGGCGCCGTCGCCCTCTCTCTGCTCGCGCTCGCCCCCTTGGCCCACGCCCAGGAGACCGCCCCGGCGGAAACCCAGGAGACGACGAAGGAAGGCGGCCACATGATGGGCGGCGACATGGCCGGGATGCAGGGCATGGAAGGCATGGAAGGCATGGAAGGCATGGAAGGCATGGAAAACATGATGCCGATGATGATGAAGCACATGCAGGCCTGCATGGAGATGATGGAAACGATGAACACCCACATGCAGGAACACCACGACCAGGCCGACCAGGGCTGAACGAAGGCCCGCCCGGGCCCTCGCCCGGGCGGGCCAACCAGAAAGACAGACAGATGCTCCCTTCCCACAGCTTTCACCGGCGGTTGCGTTTCCTCCTCTGGAGCGGGGCCGCCGTTTTCGCCCTGGCCATCGCGGGACTTATCGTCCTGCGCGGTCCCTCCGCCCCCGTGGAGGTCGCCTACAGCGGCGAGGCCGACATCCGCTCTGACTTCGAGCTGGTCGACCACACCGGGCGCCCGGTGACACAGGCCGACTACGCCGGTCGCTGGCAGCTCGTGTTCTTCGGCTTCACCAACTGCCCCGATGTCTGCCCGACCACGCTGGCCTACATGGCCACCGCGCTCGATCTTCTGGGCGAGGACGCAGGCCGGGTCGCACCGCTTTTCATCACGGTGGACCCCGAGCGGGACACGCCCGAGATCATGGCCGACTACGTCGCGAACTTTCACCCCGACCTCGTCGGGCTGACCGGCAGCAACGATCAGGTCACGGCCGCCGCGCATGCCTTCAAAGTCTATCACGAGCAGCTGCCGGATGCGGAGGCCGCCGACGGATACCGCATGGCGCATGCCGGCCACATCTACCTGATGCGGCCCGACGGCCGCTTCGAGGCCGTCTTCCTGGAAGGCGATCAGCCCCCCGAGGACCTGGCCCGGGAGATCGAGATGCGCATCGAGACGGAGGGACGAAGTTGATGCGGCGCCTCGCTCCCATCGCCATGCCCATGACCCTGCTCGGTATCCCGGCGCTGGCCGATCACCCGGGCGAACGGCTCGACGAGGTCACCGCCCTGAAGGAGCCCGCATTCGAAGCGATCTCCGGCCCCGCGCCCGATGTGGACCTCATCAGCGCGGATGGCCAGCCGTTCGAACTCGCGGACCTCGCGGGGCAGGTCGTGGCCGTGCACGTTCGCTCGAGCCCCTGCCTCGAGCCCTGCCGGGCGCAGCACGATCGGCTTGCGCAGACGGTGGCGTCGCTCAACGCAAGCCCGATGCGCGAGATGGTCCGCTTCATCACGATCGCCGAGGAACCGGACGGTATCGACACCGTCGACGCCGGGAATTGGTCGGTCGCGGCACCAAATGGTGCGCTCGAAGACCTCGAGGCAGAGTTCGCCTCCCGATCCGCACGAAATGGAGACAACCCGATGCTTCACCTCTTCGACCGGGAGGGACGGCATGTCGCCATCTTCCACGGCGCCGGCTTCGCGCCGCTCAACCTTCTCATGCATATCAATGGTCTGACAAACGCGCATCCGCATCCCGAGCCCGACGGCCTGCTCGGCCGGGTAAGGGGGTGGTTCCGATGACCACGGCCGCGCCTGCGCGCACCAGAACCCAGGATCACTCAACCATGGTGGTCCATCCCATGCTGGTCTGGATTATAAGAATTTCCCGCCTTCGGATAGAGATAGACCGTCGTGCCCATAGGCACCTTTTCGTAGAGCTCGATGATGTGGTCGTTCACAAGCCTCGCGCAGCCGTTTGAGACCGCTCGTCCGATGGTCGAAGGCTGATTGGTACCATGGATGCGCAGATAGGTGTCGCGTCCGTCGACGAAGAGATAGAGCGCCCGCGCGCCGAGCGGATTGTCGATCCCGCCGGGCATCCCGTCTTTCGCATATTTCTCGTATTTTTCAGGCTCCCGCTTCACCATAGCCGGCGTCGGCTTCCAGCTTGGCCATTCCTTCTTCATCTGCACGACATAGCGGCCAGCATGGTAGAGGTCGTCGCGCCCGACGCCGACGCTGTAGCGAATGGCCCTGCCCTCCGGCAGCGTCCAGTAGAGCGCAAACTCGTCCGGCATCACGTGGATTTCCCCCGGGGCGATACCCGGTGCGATCTCCACTTCGCGCGGCAGAAACTTCTCGGGCAACTCTTGGCTGGAATGCGCCCATGCTAATCCGGGAAGCCATGCGCTCGCCACGCCGAACCCGGCGGCCCGTGTCAGAAACTGTCGTCTTTGCATGCCATTCGCCTCAATTCTCTGCCGGTCAACATAACTGAAAGTCCGCCCGGCTCCATTGGTTCACCACTCGACTCCATAAGAGGTGGGAACTTGCTCCGGCGCCACACACGAACCAGTCAGCCACCTTCGGTCAGGGGTGCCGTCTTGAGGGTCCCGTGGTGGATCGCGGTGCAGATCGCAACGACGAGGATCGAGAGCAGGATGGCTTGGATCATGTGGGCTCAATGAGGATCGGAGCAGCTCCGTTCCCGCTCAATCACGCGCCTTCTCGAGCAGGGCCACCATCTCGCGAAACTTGGTGCGTTGCTCATCGGCGTCGCCCGACAGGATCGCCGCTTCCATGCAGTGGTTGGCGTGGTCCTCGATCAGGAGCCGTTCCACCACCTTGAGCGCCGAGCGCACGGCGGCTGTCTGCATCAGCACATCGACGCAGTAGCGGTCTTCCTCGACCATCCGCGAGACGCCCCTGATCTGGCCTCCGAGCCGAGCCAGCCGCTTCTGAATCGCCGCCTTGTTCTTCTTTTCTTGCATGTCATTCGCCTCCGGCTTCAGAACCATACGCCCGAACGAGGGTTCCCACCATACCCTACAAGGGTATCTTGGTGCATATACCCTACGGGGGTATGATACGGCATCGAGGCGCCGAGTCGGCGCCTCCGCAGCAAGGAGACTTGCCATGGACCACAGCAGTCATGCGCATGCGCATCATCACCCCCTTCCCGGCGATCGCACCGCGACCGATCCGGTCTGCGGCATGAGCGTCGATGTCGAAGCCGCCAAGCATGTCTCGGAGCACGGGGGGGAGACCTTCTACTTCTGCTCGGCCAAGTGCCGCGAGAAGTTCGATACCCGGCCCGAGGTCTTTCTCGATCCCTCGCTGAAGGCCGCGCCGCCCGAGCGCGTGGACGAGATCTACACCTGCCCGATGCACCCCGAGATCGAACAGGTCGGTCCGGGCTCCTGCCCGATCTGCGGCATGGCGCTGGAGCCCAAAGGCATTCCGATGACCGAGGGCCCGAGCGAGGAATACATCGACTTCCGCCGCCGCTTCATTCTCGGCGCGGTGCTGACCGTCCCGCTTGCGGTCATCGCGATGGGCCGGCATTTCGCGCCACACGCCTTTGCCATCATCTCGGCCCCGATGCTCGACTGGATCGAGCTGATCCTCGCGACGCCGGTGGTGCTGTGGTGTGCCCTGCCCTTCTTCGAGCGCGGCTGGGCCTCGGTCCGCAATCGAAGCCTCAACATGTTCACGCTGATCGCGCTCGGGGTTGGCGTGGCCTATGTCTATTCGGTCGTCGCCACCGTCGCGCCGGGTCTCTTCCCGCCGCAGTTCCGCGGCCATGAGGGAGAGGTCGGCGTCTATTTCGAGGCGGCGGCGGTGATCGTGACGCTGGTGTTGTTGGGCCAGCTTCTGGAACTGCGCGCGCGCGAACGCACCGGGGGCGCGATCCGGGCGCTGCTCGATCTCGCCCCCAAGACGGCACGGCTGGTGGACGAGCGTGGCGAGCGCGACGTGCCGCTCGACATGCTACGCTCAAACGACCGGCTGCGCGTGCGCCCGGGCGAGAGCGTGCCGGTGGACGGCGTGGTGGTCGAGGGCCGATCCTCGATCGACGAGAGCATGATCACCGGGGAGCCGATCCCGGTCGAGAAGGCCGAGGGCGATCCGGTTACCGGCGGATCGATCAACCAGACCGGCAGTTTCATCATGGAGGCGCAGCGCGTCGGTGCCGACACCATGCTCAACCGCATCGTCGCCATGGTGGCCGAGGCGCAGCGCAGCCAGGCGCCGATCCAGAAGCTCGCCGACAAGGTCTCGGGCTACTTCGTGCCCGCCGTGGTCGGCGTGGCCATCCTCGCCTTCGTGGTCTGGAGCATCTTCGGCCCCGACCCGGCCATGGCCTTCGCGCTGGTCTCCGCCGTGTCGGTGCTGATCATCGCCTGTCCCTGTGCCTTGGGCCTCGCCACGCCGATGTCGATCATGGTGGGCGTCGGCAAGGGCGCGGGGCACGGTGTGCTGATCAAGAACGCCGCCGCGCTCGAACGCTTCGCCGCCGTCGACACGCTGGTCGTGGACAAGACCGGCACCTTGACCGAGGGGCGCCCGGCACTGGTCGAGGTATTGGCCGAAGGCATGACCGAGGACGAGCTTCTGGGCCTCGTGGCGGCGCTCGAGGCGCAGTCCGAGCATCCGCTGGCGCGTGCCATCGTCGAGGGTGCATCGGCGCGCGGCATCGCCCTGCCCGAGGTCGAGGACTTCGACAGCGCCACCGGCAAGGGCATCTCGGGTCGCGTCGCGGGCCGCAGCATCGCCATCGGCAACGTCGCGATGATGCAGGATGCGGGCGCCGATACAGCCCTCCTGTCCGAGCGGGCCGATGCCGCGCGGCGCAAGGGGCAGACGGCCATCCTCGTGGCGGTGGACGGGCGCGCCACCGGGCTGGTCGCCGTGGCCGACCGGATCAAGGAGACGACGCCCAAGGCCATCGCGGCGCTGCATGACGAGGGCCTGCGCATCGTCATGCTCACCGGCGACAACGAGGTGACGGCCCGCGCCGTGGCCGAGGATCTTGGCATCGACGAGGTGATCGCCGAAGTGCTGCCCGCCGACAAGCAGGCGGCGATCCGAAGGCTGCAATCGGAGGGCCGCACCGTGGCGATGGCCGGCGACGGGGTGAACGATGCCCCTGCCCTTGCCGCCGCGGATGTCGGCATCGCCATGGGCACCGGCGCCGATGTCGCGGTCGAAAGCGCGGGCGTCACGCTGGTGCGCGGCGACCTGACGGCGCTGGTCACCGCGCGCCGGCTCAGCCGCGCCACGGTGCGCAACATCAAGCAGAACCTGGCCTTCGCCTTCTTTTACAACGGCCTCGGCGTGCCTATCGCCGCGGGCCTGCTCTACCCCTTTACCGGGCTGCTGCTGTCGCCGGTGATCGCCGCTGCCGCGATGAGCCTGTCCTCGGTCTCGGTGATCGGCAACGCGCTCAGGCTGCGCGCTGCCCGGGTGGGGTTCGACGGGTGACACGAAGTGCGGGGCGGCGCCGAACCCGCCGCCCCGCTTCTGGTTGAGTTCGAAAGATAGGGAGACAGACCATGTCGAAGTCGAAGAACATCGCGCTCGGCGTGCTGATCGGCAGCATCGGCACCGTCGGCATCGCTGCCTTGGGCGGCATCGCCTATGTCTATTCGGGCGGCTACAACGTCGCCGCCACTGAGCCTCATGCGCCGACCATGCGATGGGCGCTCGACACCAGCTATCAAAACTCCGTCCAGATCCGCAGCGATACGACAGCCCGTTCTGACCGAGAGATGGCGGCCCCGCGCGGGGCCGCCACCGCCTCTTACACGTAGCGGTTCACGAGGTTTTCGAGCCGCTCCTGCCGCCCCGAGCGTGGTTCGGGGTTGATCCCCTCCCCCTCGACCCGGGCCGCGATCTCCTCAAATCCGCCCGCGAGCATGGCCTTGGCCTCCGGGCCCTCCCAGCCCGCGTAGCGCGCGTCGCGCGCGGCCTCGAGCTTGCCGTCCTCCAGCATCCTCGCCGCCGCCTTGAAGCCCGCCGCACAGGCATCCATGCCGCCGACATGCGCGAGGATCAGGTCCTCCGGGTCGAGCGACTGGCGCCGCAGCTTGCTGTCGAAATTGGTGCCGCCAGTGGTGAAGCCGCCCGCGCGCAGCACCTCGTAATAGGCCAGCGCCATCTCGGGCACGTTGTTGGGAAACTGGTCAGTGTCCCAGCCTGACTGGTAGTCGTTGCGGTTCATGTCGATCGAGCCGAAGATGCCAAGCTCGCGCGCCAGCGCCAGCTCGTGCTCGAAGCTGTGACCGGCGAGGATCGCGTGGCCCTGCTCGATGTTGACCTTCACTTCCTTTTCCAGCCCGAAATCCTTGAGGAAGCCGTAAACCGTCGCGACGTCGTAGTCGTATTGGTGCTTGGTCGGCTCCTGCGGCTTGGGCTCGATCAGGATGGTGCCGTTGAATCCGATCTTGCGGGCGTACTCCACGGCCTGCGTCAGGAAGCGCCCGGCCTGCTGCCGCTCGCGCCCCATGTCGGTGTTGAGCAGCGTCTCGTAGCCCTCTCGCCCACCCCAAAGCACGTAGTTCTCGCCGCCAAGCTGATGCGTGGCGTCGATGCAGGATTTTACCGTCGCCGCGGCGAAGGCATAAACATCCGGGTCGGGGTTCGTGGCCGCGCCCGACATGTAGCGCCGGTGCGAGAACAAATTCGCCGTGCCCCACAGAAGCTTGGTGCCGGTGGCCTCCATCTTGCCTTGGAAATAATCGGTGATCTCGCGCAGGTTGCGGGTGTTCTCGGCGAAGCTCGCGCCTTCGGGCCGCGCATCGACGTCGTGGAAGCAGAAATAAGGCGCGCCGAGGATCTCGAACATCTCGAAGGCGACATCGGCCTTGAGCTTGGCCTTCTCCATCCCCTCACCGAACCAAGGCCGCTCAAAGGTCTGCCCACCGAAGGGATCGCCACCCTCCCAGGCGAAGCTGTGCCAATAGGCGATCGAGAAGCGCAGATGCTCCTTCATCGGCTTGCCCATCACCACCTCCCCGGGGGCGTAGTGGCGGAACGCGAAGTCGTTGTCGCTGTCGCTGTCGGGTCCCTCGTGGCGGATTGCCGGAATGCCCTTGAAGAAATCTGTCATGGTGGTCTCGTTCCTCGCCTGCCGATATGCCCTGCGGTGCAGCATCCGGCCCTTCATTTCTGACTAACGTACATCAAGTAGAGCGAACCGCAAAGCCTCCTCTATGGGAAGTACGGTTCAGCGCAAGTTGTCGCGCAGGAAGATTTCGATATGGACCAGTCCGGTCCGCGCATCGATTGGCACCGCTTCGATAAGGCTACGAATGATGACGAGGGCGCTCGCCACCTCCCTGTGGATGTCCTGTTGCAGCACGGCGTCGAACACCCCGTCCTGCAAGGCCACGCGGGACTGATCGGTCAACTCATGCACGACCACCATGGGTCGCGGGACAGCCCCCGCTCGGTCAAGCGCACCGCGCAGGCCGCGATTGCCGCCGCCAAGGCTGTAGATGCCAATGATGTCGTCATGTTTGCGAAGCACGTCGCTCAGGAGCGCCTCGACCCGAGCGGCCTCGTCGCCGCCCTCGATAGGAGGCAGCAGATCCAGATCCGGAAACTCCGCATGCATGACCTGCTCGAAGCCGAGCCTGCGTTCGACGTGATCGCGCACCAGCATCGATCCGGCGACGATCGCGATGCGGCCCCGCCGGTCGGCGCAGAACCGGCCCAGCAGCCCGGCGGCGGTGCGCCCGGCCGAGACGTTGTCGATACCCACGAAATGGGCACGTGCCGAGGCCGAGAGGTCGGAGATCAAGGTCACCACCTGAATACCTGCAGCGCGCAGTTCTGAGACGGCCTGCCGGACCTCGGCCGACTCCGTGGCGACCATCACCACCCCGTCGACCCCCGCCTCTTTCGCACGGCGTAGCGCCGCCGCGAGCGCCCGGTCATCGAATGGCGGCACCAGCGAGACGGTGATCTCGGTGCGATCGCGCAGCGCGATCCGCGCATGCGTTTCCAACTCGGCCGCGAGGTTGCGCATGAAGCTGTTCGGCCCGTCGGGGATCACAAAATGGATGTCGTAGATCCGCTTGCGCGACAGGTTCGCGGCCATCAGGTCGCGCTCGTAACCGAGCTGTTTCATCGCCGCGCGAACCCGCTCCTGCGTGGTCGCCCGCACCCCGTCGCGCCCGTTCAGGACCCGGTCGACGGTGGACAGGCTGACCTTGGCCACGCGCGCTACGTCATGTACGGTCGGTCGCGACATCTGGCCAGTCTCCTTGGTCTTCATGATGTCCGGGTTAGACCAGCGACGGGCGATCGACAATCTGACGCCGCGCCAAAGCCCCCTGCCCCGCGCCGCTCTGGCCCCTAGCGCAGGCCGTTCAGCGGCCAGCCGACTTACGGGGCCGGCCTCGATTTGCACCTCTCGGCGTCATTCGCGCCGAAACAAACCCACGACAATCTGGCATCCGCGCTTCTAAGATGATCACAGGGGTGTTTCCGACCGTCGCGGCGACCCGGCGAAAGCCATGGTGCCGTGCAAGGTCATGCCCGAGCAAGACAAGGAGAGGCTCAATGACAACCAAGCTCGTTGTCGGACTGGACGGCCATGCCTCGGGGGAACGCGCCCTCGATTTCGCCGTCACGCAGGCCCGGCTCATCGGGGAGTGCGATCTCGTAGTCGCCTATGTGATCGAATGGTCCCCCTTTTCGTTCCATTCCGCCGAGGAAAACGCCCAGCGCCACAAGCGCCGCGAGGAAGAGATCAGCACGGTGATGACCCGCGTGATCGACCCGGCGGTAAAGAAGCTGCAAGCGCTGGGGCTGACCGTCACCGGAAAGGTGCGCCATGGCGACGTGGCCGACACGCTCAACGCCATCGCGAAGGAACAGAAGGCCGCGCAGATCATCGTGGCGCGCTCCTCGGAGGGCGGCTTTTCAAGCCGCATCTTCGGCTCCTCGACCTTCAACCTCGTGAAGGGGGCCGACGTGCCGGTCACGGTGGTGCAATGAAAGGGTCGCGGATGACCGGAACCATGATCGCGGCGCTCGCCGCCGCCATGCTCACCGCCGTTCCCGCCGCCGCGCAGGAGGGCTCCTCGCTCGACGCGCGCGTCAACGAGATCTTCGCGGACGTGACGGGGCCCTTCGTCAGCTTCATCTTCGCGCCGCTCTACGGCACGGATTTCCCGTGGATCGTGATGTGGCTCGTCATCGCGGCCACGGTCTTCACGCTCTATTTCGGCTTCGTGCAGTTCCGCTATTTCGGCCATTCGATCCGACTGGTGAAGGGCGACTTCTCCGATCCCGACGACGCAGGCGAGGTCAGCCATTTCCAAGCGCTCGCCACGGCGCTGTCGGGCACGGTGGGGCTTGGCAACATCGCGGGCGTCGCGGTGGCCGTCGGCATCGGCGGGCCGGGCGCGACCTTCTGGATGATCCTCGCGGGGCTCTTGGGCATGGCGTCCAAGTTCACCGAATGCACCTTGGGCGTGAAGTACCGCAACGAGTACGAGGACGGCACCGTCTCCGGCGGACCGATGTATTACCTCTCCAAGGGTTTTCGTGAGCTTGGCCTGCCCGGTGGCGGCTTCCTCGCGGTGCTGTTCTCGATCTTCTGCATCCTCGGCGCGCTGGGCGGCGGCAACATGTTCCAGGCCAACCAGGCGCATGCGCAGATCTCGGGCATCGTCGGCGACTATCCGGGCTGGATCACCGGCCTCGTCTTCGCCTCCGTGGTCTTTCTCGTCATCGTCGGCGGCATCAAGTCGATCGCCCGCGTCACCGAGAAGATCGTGCCTTTCATGGGCATCCTCTATGTCGGCGCGGCGCTGATCATCCTGATCGTCGAATACGACAAGATCGGCTGGGCCTTCGGCCAGATCTTCGCCGGTGCCTTCAGCGGTCTGGGCGTCGCGGGCGGTCTCGTCGGCGCGCTGATCCAAGGCTTCAAGCGCGCGGCTTTCTCGAACGAAGCAGGCGTGGGCTCGGCCGCGATCGCCCATTCGGCGGTACGCACCAAGGAGCCGATCACCGAAGGCTTCGTCTCGCTGCTCGAGCCGCTGATCGACACGGTGGTGATCTGCACCATGACCGCGCTCGTCATCACCATCTCGGGCCAGCTCATCATGGACCCGCAGACGGGACGCTTCGTTCTCGACGAGGCAGGAGCCGCGATCGCCACGATCGACGGCAACACCGGCGTGGCGCTGACCTCGGCGGCCTTCGCCGAAGGGATCAGCTGGTTCCCCTACGTGCTCGCGGTGGCGGTGGTGCTCTTCGCCTTCTCGACGATGATCAGCTGGTCCTATTATGGGCTGAAGGCCTGGACCTACCTGTTCGGCGAGGGCAAGACCAAGGAGCTGGTGTTCAAGCTCATCTTCTGCGCCTTCGTGGTGGTCGGCGCGGCAGCCAATCTCGGCCCCGTGATCGACTTCTCGGATGCGGCGATCTTCGCCATGGCGGTGGTCAACATCTTCGGCCTCTATTTCCTGATGAAGGTCGTGCGCGCGGAATTGCGCTCCTATGGGCGGCGCCTGCGCAGCGGCGAGATCGTGGCCTATACGGACTGATCCGACCGGCCTTCCCGCCCCCGCGGCGGGGAGGCCACGGCCGCCGCGAGGCGTCCTGATCGGGCCCGGTGCAGGAATGCGGCACCGTACGGTGGCAGGTTCGGAACGTGGATGCACCCGGTCTTGAGAGCCTGTAGAGATCCCCAGGCGAGGCGGCCGACCTCGTGGCCGAATGGGGAACCGGGAACATGGTGTCGTGGGGCGAACCGGCGCTGCTGCTGGCGACAATCATCAATCAGCTGCCCGTGATCAGCATCTTCGTGCCGACCGAGCCGGTCTATGTCTATCTCGGCACGCAGCTTCCGGCGGCGGGCGGGCCTTCGCTTCTCCTATGCATGATCGGCGTCTGGATCGGCAGCCAAGGCGCCTTCTGGCTCGGGCGTACCGCGGGCGCGCGGGTGGTGGCGCGGATGAATGTGGCGCCCCGGGCCATGGCACAGGCGCGGCGGCTGTTCGAGCGGCGCGGCGCGGCCTTCGTGGTGATCGCGCAGATGATCTGGCCCATCGCCACGCTGACGCAGGTCATGGCCGGTGTCTGGGGGATGCGCCCCGCCACCTATCTCGGAGCCTCGGCCATCGGCGCGGTTCTGGCAATCGCCCAATACGCGGCGATCGGATATTTCTCGGCCGCCGGTCTGCACATGCTGGGGCTGCAGCCCGAGGAGCCGCTTCTGGTGTGGATCGGGCCCTACCGGGTGACGATCGGCCTGCTGCTTTTGCTGACGCTCGGCACGCTGCTGATCCTGCGGCGGGCGCGGCATCCGCTGCCGCTGCGGCTGGCCTATGCGGGGCTCCTGGCGCTTGCGATGTTCGTGGCGGTCAATCTCGGGGCGCTGACCAGCCGGGCAGAGGCGGCGGGTGGCGTCGCGCCGCTGCCGCTGGACCTTGCCTGCCGGGCGCTGGACGAGACCCTGATCGCGCGCACCGGCGACACGCCGCTGCATGCGGCGCAGCCGATCAACCTCGCTCTCAGCGGCTTCGACGATCCCGCCGCCCTGTTGCGCAGCCTGGGCTGGCTGCGCAACCGCACCTATGCGGGCGACGGTCTCGACGCGATCGAGATCCTGCGGCTGACCTTCGCGGGGCTGCCGCCCGCCTCGTCGATCTTTCTCGACGGCATCGCCACCGATCTGGCCTGGCAGGAACGGCGCGGCACCGTGCCGCGCACGCAGCTCAGGCTGTGGCGGGTCGCGGTGCCGCAGGGCCTGCCGCCGGTCTATCTCGGGGCGGTCGGGCGCATCGACGCCGTGACGCTGCGCCTGTGGGGCGAGGTGCCGGCACTTGCCTACGACCTGTTCCCCTATACCGACACCGCCCGCAACCGCGAGGCCGAAGCGATCACGGCGGCGGTGGCGGGCGCAAGGTGGCGGCTGGTCGGGCCGAACCGGCCTCTCGACATGGAGAACCGCTTCGAGAGCGATGGTCGCCTTGCCAGCCTGCGCACCCCGGGCACTCCCGGCCTGACGCAGATCTGCGCCGCCCGGACGCCCGGCTGAACCCGATCCTCCGGATACGCGAGGCCCCGGATCCCACGACGGGGCCCGGGGCCATTGACGCCAGCGAGAGGGCGGCAGACCGCCCCCCGGCCTTCACTGAGCAGCGGCCAGTTCCGCCAGCGCCTTTGGCAGCTTGAAGGTCCACAGCGTCGCGCCCTGGTTCAGGAAGTTGACCTTCTTGGCCACCTCGCCGCCCCAGAGCGGCACCGCCCCGCCCCAGCCCGAGATCACCGAAACGAACTGCTCGCCGTCCTGCTCCCAAGTGATCGGCTGGCCGACCACGCCGGAGCCGGTCTGGAAGCTCCACAGCTCCTCGCCCGTCGCGTCGTCGAATGCGATGAACTTGCCCTCCGGCGTGCCGGTGAACACCAGCCCGCCCGCGGTCGACATCACCCCGCCCCAGAGCGGCGCGTCGTTCTTGAACTCCCACACCCATTCGCCGGTCGCGGGATCGATCGCCTTGAGGCTGCCGATGTGATCCTCGTAGAGCGGCTTGATGGTGAAGCCCGCGCCCATGTAGGCCGCGCCCTTCTTGTAGGTCACCGGCTCGTTCCACATGTCCATGCCCCATTCGTTCGACGGGACATAGAACAGGCCAGTGTTCTCGGAGTAGCTCATCGGCATCCAGTTCTTGCCGCCGAGAAACGAGGGCGCGGCGAAGATCGTCTCGCCCTTGGCCTCGCCGGTCAGCTCGGCAGGGCGGCCGGGGCGGTTCGCCTCGACGAAGATCGGCCGACCGGTGTCGTCGATCCCCTCGGCCCAGGTGATATCCTTCACGAAGGGAAAGGCGTCGACAAAGCCGCCATCCGCGCGGTCGAGCACGTAGAAAAAACCGTTGCGGTCGGCGGTGCCGTAACGCTTGTGGCCGTCGGCGTCGGTGAAGCCCACCACCTCGTTGACGCCGTCGAAATCCCAGCCCTCGCGCGGGGTGGTCTGGAAGTGCCACTTGATCTCGCCCGTCGCCGGATCGAGGCCGACGCGGCTCGCGGCATAGAGGTTGTCGCCGGTGTTGCCTTCGACCGGCTCGCCCGCATTGCGCAACCAGCTGTTCCACGGCGCGGGGTTGCCCGCCCCGAAGACCAGCGTGTCGGTCTCGGCATCATAGGAGCCGCCGAGCCATGTCGCGCCGCCGCCGGTCTTCCACATGTCGCCCGGCCATGTCGCGTTGAGCGTGCCGGTCATGGTGCTCTCCTCGCCGTTGAGCGTGCCCATGTGGCCCTCGATCATCGGCCGGGTCCAGACCATCTCGCCGGTCTCGGCGTCGCGGGCCTGCACCTCGCCGACGATCCCGAACTCGCCGCCCGAATTGCCGGTGATGATCAGCCCGTCATGGATCAGTGGCGCAGCGGTGTAGCTGTAGCCTTCCTTGTAGTCGGCGATCTTCTTGTTCCAGACCACGTCGCCGGTCTTGGCGTCGAGCGCCACGAGCCGCGCGTCGAGCGTGCCGAAATAGACCTTGTCGCCGTAGAGCGCGGCCCCGCGGTTGACCACGTCGCAGCACGGCAGGATGCCCTCGGGCAGCCGGGCGTCGTATTGCCACAGCTCCTCGCCGGTCGTCACGTCGATGGCGTAGAGCCGCGAATAGGAGCCGGTGATGTACATCACCCCGTCATGCACGAGCGGCTGCGTCTCCTGCCCACGCTGCTTTTCGCCGCCCAGCGCGAAGGCCCATGCCGGGACCAGATATTCGATGTTGTTTCGGTTGAGAGTGTCGAGCGGGCTGTAGCGTTGCAGACCGCGGCCCATGCCGTTGGTGACCACGTCTCCGGTGGTCATGGCGTCGTTGGCGATGTCCTCGTCGGTGACTTGGGCCCGTGCGGCCTGGGTCGTGATCAGCGCGACGCAGGCGGCGGCGATGAAGCAGTTCATATGGGTCTCCTCCCTGGCGTGGTGGCGCCGGGGGCCCGCGCGGGGACACCTTCGCCGCCCCCATGATCGCCGCCGCGACAGGCGCCGGAAATCGGACGATGGTCGTAGCCCGTCCCCCCTGCCAAGGTCGTAGGGGCCGCCTGTCTTGTGCCGGCCATGCGCACCACCGCGCCACCCGATGGTCCGGATGACGCGCGGTGGCGGGTTGTAACGGTGGGTCGTGGCGCCGGGTCAATAGGCCTTGAGATACTTCCATTCATCGGCGTCGGGCGTTACCTCGTCGGGGTCGTAGCCCGCCGCGCGCAACCGCTGCGCCGCCTCCAGCCCGGCCTTGGCGGCGGCGTCGACCATCTCGCGCCCCCGTTCGGGATCGGCGGCGACGCCGTGTCCCCGGATCAGCGCGAGGCCGTGGTTGAACGCCCCGATCGGGTCGCCTGCCTCCGCCGCGCGGCGGTCCCATTCGGCGGCGGCGGCCGGATCGCGCGGCCCGGCATAGCCGTTCTCGTCCATGTACCCCATCCACGTCATGGCGCGCGCATAGCCCGCACTGGCGCAGGCATCGAAGGTCTCGCGCGCAGGCGCGTGGCGGCCCGATTTGGTCATCAGGTATCCGGCGGCGCAGTTTGTCATGGAGGTGCGGCCCGCGCGGATATCCTCGACGATCCGCCCCATGGTCATTTCCTCGGGGTTGAGGGTCCCCCGCTCCTGGGCGGTGAGGGGCGCCGGAGCGAGGGACAGGCCGGGCAGCAGGGCGATCAGCAGGCAGGCAATCCGCATGGCGTGGTCTCCTGAAGGAAAGGATAGGCGACGCCCGCGCCGCGTCACCCCGGACATAGGTCGCAGATCACACGCCGCGCCGCACCAGTCCACGCGCCGGGTCATAGCCCCACAGCGCCAGCGCCACAAACACCGCCGCCGCCAGCCCGGTCCAGCCCAGCGCGGGCCAGTTGGCCTCTGCGTAAAGCGCGAAGCGGATCAGTTCGACCGCGTGGGTGAAGGGATTGACGGCGCAGATGTCGTGCAGCAGCGCACTGGCCTCGGCCATCTTCCATAGCGGATAGAGCGCCGAGGACATGAAGAACATCGGGAAGATCACGAAGTTCATGACGCCCGCAAAGTTCTCGAGTTGCCGCACCGTGCTCGACAGTGCGAGGCCCAGCGCCCCGAGCATCAGCCCGGCGGCGAAAAGCGCGGGCAGCACCGCCACATAGCCCGGCCATGGCAGGACGGTGCCAAAAAGCGCGGCCACGGCGAGGAAGGCATAGACCTGCAGGATCGAGATCAGGGTCGAGGCCACGAGCTTGGAGAGCAGGAGCCAGCCACGCGGCAAAGGCGAAGTCAGCAGAAGCCGCATCGAACCCATCTCGCGGTCATGCACGAGGCCGAGCGAGGATTGCATCCCGTTGAACAGCAGGATCATGCCGCACAGCCCGGGCACGATGTAGGTCTCGTAGGTGACATAGGTCTGGTAGGGCGGCGTGATCGACAGGCCGAGCGCCGCGCGAAACCCCGCCGCGAACACCAGCAGCCAGACCAGCGGGCGCACCAGCGCCGCGACCAGCCGGCCACGCTGGCCGACGAAGCGCCGTGCCTCGCGCCGCACGATCCAGAGCATCGCCACCGCATGGGCCCGCGCCGCGGAGGGGCGCGACGCCGTGGCGAGCGAGGCGGCTCGTGGGGCGGTGGCGCGCGGGGCGGCGGTATCGGTCATGCGGCCTCCGAGGTCAGCGCGAGGAACCGCGCGGCGAGGTCGCCCTCCGGGGCGATCTCGCGGGCCGGGACATCGGCTATGACCCGGCCCCGGTGCAGCACCACGACCTGATCGCCGGGCGCCACCTCGTCTGCCAGATGCGTGGCCCAAAGGACGGTCAGCCCGCCCTCCCCCGCCAGATCGTGCACATGCGCGGTGATCGCCGCCCGGCTCGCGGCATCGAGGCCCACCGTCGGCTCGTCGAGCAGCAGAACCGAGGGGCCATGCACCAGCGCACGCGCGATTTCGGCGCGCCTGCGGTGCCCGCCGTTGAGATCGCGCGCCCGCTCATGCGCCCGCTCGCCCATCGCCAGCCGGTCGAGCGCCGCGTCGATGCGGCGCGCGGCCTCGCGCCCGGACAGCCCGTGCAGCGCCGCGAAATATCGCAGGTTTTCGGTCACGCTGAGGTCGAGGTCGAGCGTCGTCTGCTGGAACACCACCCCGATTTCGGCCAGCGCGGTGCGCGGGGCGTCGAACAGATCATGCCCCGCCACCTCGATCCGTCCCGCTTGCACCGTCATCAGCCGGGTGAGCAACGAAAACAGCGTCGACTTGCCCGCGCCGTTGGGACCGAGGAGCGCGCAGAACCGCCCCCGGGGCACCCGCAGCGACACCGTCTCCAGCGCCCGCCGGGCGCCATAGGCATGGCTCACGCCGCTGACGATCAATCCACTCATTCGATCACCACGTCGAGGCGCTGGGTTTCACCGGTGGTGCCGGGCACCCGGATCTCGTAGCGACCCGGCTTGATCGCCACGAAACCGATCTCCATCACCCCGGCCTCGTCGAACTCGACGCTGTCGAGACCGAGCGGCCGGATCTCCAGACCCTCGATGACGATCTCGTCGATCCAGATCGCGCGAAAGAACCCGGGCCCCACCAGCGCCAATTCCTGACTGCCATCGGCCTCGATCTCGATCTCGTAATAGGTGCCGGATTTGAGCGTCAGCGGCGCCTGGGCCAGCGGCATCCCGGCCGAGAGGGTGATCGGCGGCAGGTCCTGCTTGTTGCTGCCGGACAGGAGCCCGGCCATGCCGAAACCGCCATCATCATGATCATCGGCAAGAACGGGCAAAGCGGCGAGCGCGAAGACGCTGGCGAGAATGCGGATCATGCGGGGTCTCCCTGTGCTGGACGAAAGGCCGCGCCCCATGGGAAGCGGCCGACCTTGATGGTCTTGAGCGGTCGGCGCGCGGCCACGTCGATCACCGTCACGTCGCCCGAGACGCCATTGGTGGTAAACAGCAGCGACCGGTCGGCATTGAAGGCCATGTGCCAGACCCGGCGGCCGACGAGGATGTAGTCCTCGACCTCGAAGCTGCGCGCATTCACCACCGCGACGTGGTTCGACGGCCCCAGCGCCACGAAGGCGGTGCTGCCATCCGCCGTCAGCTCGAAGCCCACGGGCTGCACCCGGTCGGGATGCACGCCCGCAACCTCGAAGCCGATCTTGGCCGTCTCGGCCTGCGTCGCGGTGTCGAACACGGTGATCGTGCCGCCGATCTCGGAGCTTACCCAAAGCTCCGTCCCCTCCTTGACGAATTCGGCATGTCGGGGTCGGGCATCGACCAGCGTATTGGCGAATAGGGTCTGCGTCTCGGTGTCGATCCAATGCGCCATGTTGGTGGTCTCGGAGGTGGTGATCGCGATCCGGCCATCCGGGCTCACCGCCATGCCCTCGGGTTCGATGCCGACATCGATCTGCGCGATCACCTTGCGGGTCTCGGTGTCGACCACGGTGGTGATCGCGTCGTCCTCGTTCGCAATGTAGAGCCGCCGGTCGTCGGGGTGCAGCACGAACTGCTCGGGGTCCTCGCCCGATGGCAGATCATGCAGGATCTCTCCGGTTTCGGGGTCCATCACCTGCACCGCGTCGCTGTCCGAGGCACAGATGTAGAGCCGCGAGAAGTCATGGCTGAAGGTCAGCCCGCGTGGCCGCTCTCCCGTGGGGATGGTGCGCGTGACCTCCATCGTCGCCACGTCGATGACGCTGACCGTGTCGTCCTTTTCGTTGGTCACCCAGATTTCGCCCTGACCTTGGGCGAAAGCGGGCGCGGCCATGAGGGCGAAGACGATGGCGTGTCTCATGCGGTATCCTCGAAAGCGGTGCAGGTGGTTTCGGGCGCATCGGTGCCGAGCGTGTCCATCTCGCTCGACGGGTGCAGGAAGCCTTCGAGCGGGGCCATGGCGACGACCGCCCGCTCGGTGACGAGTGGGATAGGCTGGCGCATCTGACCGTCCCAGGCACGAAAGCTGAGCGGACTTCCCAGAAAGCCGCCGAGTTCGAAGGCAGGCCCCAGCAGGAAGGCCCGCAGAATGGCGGGATCGGCAGAGCCGGTCCGGGTCACGGCCTCGCCGATGGCGCGCATCGCGGCCCAGGCGGCAAAGTCGCGCGGGCGCATCTCGCGGTCAGACTGCGCGCGGAACCGCGATTGCAGCTGTGCTGCGCCCCACGCCTCGACCACCGGGGCCCAGGCGACGGGGCGCAACCCTTCCGAGCCCGCGAGCGGGCGCGGCGTCCACGTGTTATAGGCGACGTAGCGCGCGAAATCCCCCGCCTCGTCGGCCACCAGAAGCACGTCGTGTTCGGGCAGGGCTTGGGTGAAGACGGGCACCTCCTGCCCGGCGTTGCGGCGGATATCGGCATCCGCCAGCCACGGCGCTTCGGTGCGCAGCTTCAGCCCGAACTTGGTGAGCGATCCGCGCAGGCTCTCGGCGAAATCCGCATCCTCGGACCGCGCGCCCGTGACCATCGCCAGATCGTCCCAGCGCCGCTGCAGCAGGAACTGCGCGAGGGCGTCGGTGCGCATCGCGGTCGAGGGCAAGGTATGCAGCACGGCGGCGCGGCAATCCACGCCGCGCAGCCGCGCCTCGGGCGCGGCGGTGTTGAAGATGAGCGCGCCGCGCGCCTCCGGCAGATCGGCCACCGCCAGCATCGCTTCGGCGGGCATGTCGAGGATCAGCGGACCGCCGCGCGCAAGCGCGGCTTTCGCGGCCTCCATGAGGTCTCCGCCCGGCGGCACCGAAAGGGTGTGGAGCCTATAGTCATGCCCGAGAAAGCGCCCGGTGGTCGCGTTGTCCGCAAGGCCGAGCGCCGCGCCTGCGCGGCCCTCGTCCTCGGGCCACGTGTCGAGGTTCGAGCGCACCGGAGGGCGGTCGATCTCGGCCCGAAGCCATGTCACCGGCACCTCGATGCCGGCCTGCGCCGTCCCGGCCCAAAGGCCCAGCGCCAAGATGCGTGCCGCGTGACGGATCATCGGTATCCTCCCAACCCCGAGGCTAGCAGCGCCCACGCCCGCCTTCGAATACGACCATGGTCGCGGCCCCGCCGAAGGTCGCATATGCCCCCCCGCGCCGGACGGCTAAGGCTGGAGACGACATTCGCAGGAGGACCCACCATGCCCCGCAAGACCCGCATTCTCGCGACGCTTGGCGCCATCGCCGCCGCCGTCAGCATCGCCCAGGCCGCCGGCCTGCCGCTCGATATCCAGGCGGTGAACACCGACGCGCTGCCCGAGCTCGAGGAGGAATGGCTGACCGTGAACCCCTACCGCGACCAGGGCGAAGAGGTCTGGCAGCAGGCGATCGAGATCGGAGCCTCGGGCTACAACCAGAACTGCGCGCGTTGCCACGGGCTCGGCGCGGTCTCGGGCGGGCTTGCCCCGGACCTGCGGTTCCTCGAGGCCGAGGAGTATGGCGACGAGTGGTACATGGAGCGGTTCCGGCATGGCTTCACCCAGAACGGCGTCACCCGGATGCCAGCCTTCGGCGAGCTTCTGGGCCAGAAGGCCGCATGGGCGATCCGCACCTATCTCGAAACCCGTCCCGACGAGGAAGCGGTGAGCGCGAAGTCCGCCGAGCTGAAGGCGCTTCGCGACACGCTCTCCGATGGCGGCGATCTCGACGCGGAGGCGATCCGGGCCGAGCTATCGGGCATCGCCGAGGAGATCGAGACGCTGTCCGGCGCGCCGATCGCCGATTCCATCGCCTACCGCGCCGCCCATGTCATCGACGGCACGCCCGAAAGCTACCACAAGGCGGCGGAGACGCTGACCGTGGGCCTTTCGGCGGCTCAGTGATGCGCCGCGCGGGCCGCGTGCTGGCCTTTGGCCTCGCCCTCACCTTCGGTGGCGGGTCCGCGCTCGCGCGTTGCGAAGATTACGTGCCGCAGCCCAAGCCCCAGAACGCCGACCGCGACTATATGGGCCAGACCCTCGACGAGATCCTCGATCGGGGCTTCGTCGAATTCGCGGTCTATGCGGATTTCCCGCCATGGTCCTTCGCCGAGGGCGACACCGCCGCGGGGGTCGACGTGGAGATCGGGCGGCTGATCGCCGATGGCATGGGCGTCGAGGCGCGGTTCCGGCTGGTGGCCGCGGCCGAGGACCTCGCCGCCGATCTGCGCAACTGGGTCTGGAAAGGCCCGCTGGTGGGCGGCGGCGTCGCCAACGTGATGCTGCACGTCCCCTATGACAGCGATTTCACCTGCCGCATCGAGCAGGTGATGTTCACCGGTCTTTACGATGTCGAGACCCTCGCCATCGCCTATGACGGGGCGGTGTTTCCCGACGATGCCCCCCTGCCCGCCTATTTCCGGATGCACCGGGTCGGGGTCGAGAACGACTCGATCTCGGATTTCTACCTCTCCGCCATGGCGGGCGGGCAACTCGGTCCTAACATCTCGCGATTTGCGACGCTGGAGGGCGCGATGGCGGCGCTGGCGGCGGGCGAGGTGACGGCGCTGATGGGGCCGCGCGCGCAACTCGAGGCCGGTCTCGGCGGCGCCTTGCTGCATGTGCCGCCCTTTCCCGGCCTGATGAAGCCCGACTGGCCGATCGGCCTCGCGGTGCATCACAGCCACCGGGATCTGGGCTACATGATCGAGGGCATCGTCGCCGAGGCCGTGGCCGACGGGCGGATCGGTGCGATCTTCGAGGCCCGTGGGCTGAGTTGGACCGCGCCCGAGTGGTGAGCACCTAGAGCGTCACCATGTCGCCCGCGCGGTCCACCAGCCTGACCTTGCGCAGCCCCTCGACGCGCAGGCCCTCAATCTCTTCGCGCGGCATCAGGCACATCGCGGTCGACAGCGCGTCGGCCAGCGCAGCCGTATCGGCCTCGACGCTGACGCTCGACCACAGCGGCTGCGCGAGACTGCCGCTCAGCGGGTCGAGGATGTGGCTCGCGTCACCCGGAAGGAGAAGCGCATCGGGGCTGGAGGTGGCGATGGCCCCGCCCGAGAGGCTCACCTGCCCCATGAGCCCTTGCGCGTGGTCCTCGATCCCGATGCGCCACGGCCCGCCCAGCGCCCGCATCTCGCCGATATCGACCAGCGCGCGGCTGAACCCCACCGCTGCCAGCCCCTCGGCCACGCGGTCGCTGGCGAAACCCTGCGCGATGCCGTTGAGCGTCAACGCCTGACCTCTCCCGAGCCGGATGCCGGGCGCGGTCGTCACCCGGCCCCAGCCAATGCGCGCGGCAGCGTCGCGCGCGTCTCCGCCCTCGGCCAGGGCGCGCCACAGCGGCTGCACCGTCGGGTCGAACCGCCCGCCCGTCGCCGCGACGGCCCGGTCGCACAGCGCCATCAAGTTCGTGAAATCGGCGTCGGGCGCCTCGATCCGCCCCGTGGCGTTGAGCCGCGACAGCGCGCTGTCCTCGCGGTAGAGGCTGAACAGCGCCTCCATCCGCTCCAGCGTCTCGCGCGCCGCCGCAAGAGCGGGTTCGACCCGGTGGCGCGGCCCCAAAAGCGTGATCGCGGCGGTGGCCCCCAGCGCGGTGCCGCGCCATGTGGCGGCATGGCCCGCACCGGGGGCCGCGATGGCTGCGGCGGCGATGGCGAGAAAGCGGCGACGGCTCGGCATGGCGGTCCTCATTCGGCGATGAGCGGGGCGGCGGAACGGGCGCGGGACGGGCGGCGCGCATCGAGCACCAGCGGCACGCAGCGCGCCGGATCGTCGTGGATCGACACGCAATCGAGGCATCCGAAGCATTCGGAATAGTTGACGTGGCCTGACTTTTCGATCGCCCCATAGGCGCATTTCACCCGGCACAGCTGGCACGGCGATCCGCATGGCGCCCGCCGCGCGATCCAGTCACGCCCGCGCAGCAGGCCGCCGATCGCCATCACCGCGCCGAGCGGACAGAGATAGCGGCAGAACCCTTTGAACAGCACCGTGCCGAGCAGCAGCCAGAAGGCCGCATAGGCGACGTAATACCATTCGCGCAGGAAGAAGGTGGTGATCGCGGTTTTGAAGGGTTCGATCTCGGCGGCCTTGTCGACGTGATCGGGCGCGAGGATCACCAGCAGGACGAGGCCCGCGAGAGCGATGTATTTCAGCGATTTGAGCCGCCGATCCCAAGTAGCGGAGGGCCGGATCTGCGGCAGGCGCAAAAGCCGCCCCGCATGATGCGCGAACTCCTGCAGCGCGCCGAAGGGGCACAGCCAGCCGCAAAACAGCGCCCGCCCCCAGATCACGAAGCCGAGGATGGCGGCGCCCCAGACCGCAAGGCCGAAGGGGTCGTAGAGCAGAAAGGCGAAACTGCCGCCCTCGATGGCGGTGCGGATCACGCCGAGCACGGTGACGATCGACAGCTGCCCTTGCCCCCACCAGCCGACGAACCCCGTGACCAGCACCAGCGCCGAAAGACGAAACGGCGTCAGCACCTCGGCCGAGGCCGTCCGCCGCAGCCCTGGCCAGAGCGCCGCGAAGAGCGTGGCAAGCAGCAGAGCCAGCAGGCCCAGATCGGCGGTACGCGCGCGCAACGCCTCGCGCCACGGCGATTGGGGCACGGGCTGGGCGGGTCGCTCGAAGAAACGTTCCGGCGTGGCATGGGCGATCTCGAAGCTGGCCGAGCCGATCTCGGGGCGCAGCATCCCATGTTCGCGCAGCGCCAGCACGTTCAGCGTCCATTCCGCCGAAGGGTCGAAACCGAGCCGCCGGTCGGCGCGCAGGATCATCGCGCGGCCCTCCGGCATGCCCGGCGCCAGTTCCACGAAGATGTCGCTGTCGCGCAGCGCCACCGGCAGGCCGCCTTGATGCGCCGAAAGGAGGTCGGGCGCGGTGTTGCGCACGAAATCCTCGCCCACCAGCCCGTGCCGGGCGGATTCGATCAGCAGGATCGGCTCGTCATGCGGCGCGATCTCCGCGAACCGTGCCAGTTCGGCCAATGTTTCCTCGGAGAGCGCCGCGTGGGCGATCGAGGGCGGGCCGAGATCGACCATCCAAAGGTCGAGAAACGCCGCGTCGGGGGCGGCGCGCGCCTCCGGGTCGTCATGGCTCCAGATCGTGCCGGCAAAGCGCGCGTCGAGCTCGGCGTTGCGCACCACGGCATGAGTGGCGATGTCCTGCGCCACGAGGTCGTCCCATGTCAGCGCCTCGACATGGTCGGGGTCGGGCCGCGACGGCGGGGCCGAGGCGATGCCCTGCATCTTCTCGCGTGCCACCTTCAGCGCGGCGGCGAGGATCGACTCGTGGGCGATCCGCACGCTCGCCGTCGCCTTGGTCACCCCGTCGAGATAGACCAGCGAAGAGCCCGCCCCCGCTGCCCCGTAAGGCGTGCCGACCACCAGGCTGTCGGCGATGGACAGCCCGCCATATTGCTCGAGAAACCCGCGCAGCGGCGCTTCGCCCAGACCCGAGACGAAGATCGGCTCGTTCTGCGAGACCAGCCGCACGTCGATGAAGCGCCCTGCGAGATCGAGCGTCACCAGCATGTCGATCGGCGCACCCGAAAACCCCGGCAGCGGCGCGAGAGGCTCGGTCTGGAACACGTAGCCCGCCTGCGTCCCGCCCGAGTTCAGCAGGCTCCAGACGCCGTCCTCGCCGATCGGATCACCCAGAGAATAGGGCGGCACGATCATCTCGGCCAGCGCCTCGCGCGGCAGCGTGCCGAGACGATGCGTATCGGGCGCAGCGAGGCCCGGCACGGCAAGGGCGGGCGCGAGGAGAAGTTGCAGGAGTACGAGAACGAGGCGCATGTCCAACTGCTACGCCCGGCGACCGCGCCGCGACATTCGACCTTGGTGCCGGAGCGCGGTCATGAGACCTTTGGCCTATGTCTGGTCCGCGCGCAGCCTGATAGCCTGACCGGGACGCACCAACGGAGCGGGATCATGGCGCAGGAGAAGCTACAGGCCGAGACGGCGTTCCGCCACGCGCTGGTAATCGACGACCATCCGCTGTTCTGCGACGCGCTCGGACTGACGCTGCGCCATTTCGCCGGGATCGAGCGGATCGACACCGCCGACCGGCTCGAGGCGGCGCTGGCGCGGCTCGGCGCGGGCGAAAAGCCCGATGTGATCCTGCTCGACCTGCACCTGCCCGACGTGTCGGGGCTCGACGGGCTGGTGCGGCTGCGCCGGGTCGCGGGGTCCGCGCCGATCGTCGTGGTCTCGTCTCTCGCCGACCGGCAGGTGGTCTCGGCGGCGATCCGCGCCGGGGCACGCGGCTTCGTGCCCAAGCACAGCGACCGCGAAATGTTCCTGACCGCGTTCCGGATCATCGCGGCGGGCGGGCTCTACCTGCCCGAAGGGATGGACCTGCCCGACGCGCCGGGGCGCGGTTACGAGGACGCGCTCGACCGGCTGGCGCAGCTGACGCCGCAGCAGGCGACGATCCTGCACAGGATCTGCTGCGGCGCGATGAACAAGCAGATCGCCTACGACCTGTCGATCGCCGAAACCACGGTGAAGGCGCATGTCACCTCGATCATGCGCAAGCTGGGCGTCCAGACCCGGACGCAGGCGGTGCTGCTCGCCAAGGAGGCGAGCTTTGGAAACATGTTGCCTGACCCACCGCTGCGGCAGTAGCCTCCGGCCGAGGGAGGACGAGGGATGGAGCTTTGCGCCACCGCGCCCGGGGAGGGGCGCCTCGGCGACGCCACGGTGATGCGCACCGCCAGCGTCTCGGCCTTCGAGCCTGAGGCGGCGCAGGCGTTGATGCGCGCCCTTGGCCCCGGCCCCTTCGCATTGGTCATGATCTTTGCCGCGCCGCGCGCACCGCTCGAGGACATCGCCCGCGCCGCCCGCGCCTGGCCCGGGGCCAAATGCGTCATCGGCTGCACCACGGCGGGCGAGATCACCGGCGCGGGCTATGCCGAGGACGAGATCGTCGGCATCGGCCTGCCTGCCGAATTGTTCGAGGCCGAGATCATGGCGATCCCGGATCTCGCCCGGATCGGTGGACGCGACATGGTCGGCGACATGACCCAAATCCGTCAGAGGCTCGAGGGCCGCCGCCGCGACTGGCCTTCGGAATTTGCGATGCTGCTCGTCGACGGGCTGTCGCGGCGCGAGGATGCGCTCGCCGCCGCGCTGTCGGCGGGGATCGGGCGGGTGCCGCTGTTCGGCGGATCGGCCGGCGATGGAGAAGCCTTCGGCGAGACCCGGGTGCTGATCGACGGCGTCTGGCAGCAGGACGCCGCCGTGCTGGCCTTTGTGCGCACCGCCTGCGGCGCCTCGGTGTTCAACCTCGACCATTTCGACCCGACCGAGGAACGGATGATCGTCACCGAGGCCGACCCCGAGGCCCGCGTGGTGCGCCGTCTCAACGGCGAACCCGCCGCGCGCGAATACGCCCGTGTGCTGGGGTTCGACCACGCGCAGCTTTCGGCCTTCACCTTCGCGGCGCATCCTCTGGTGGTGCGCATCGGCGGGCGTCACCACGTCCGCGCGATCCAGCGGATCGGTGAGGCAGGTGAGCTGATCTTCTATGCCGCGATCGACGAGGGCATGGTGCTGTCTCTGGCCGAGCCACGCGACATCGCCCAGCATCTCGACGCCGCCTTTGAGGAGATGGCGCGCGAGGCCGGGCCGCCCGCCGCGATCCTCGCCTTCGACTGCATCCTGCGTAGGCTCGAAGCCACTGAAAAGCAGATGGGCGGCCAGATGAGCGCGGTGCTGCGCAAGCACCGCATCGTCGGCTTCTCGACCTATGGCGAACAGATGAACGGCCTTCACGTGAACCAGACGATGACGGGCGTGGCCCTCTACCGCCCGTGACGCAGGACGCGGCCGCCACCCATGCGTTCCTCGATCCCGAGGACAGCCTCGAGCGGCAGAACGAGAAGCTGATCCAGATCGTCGATGCGCTGGTGCGGCAAGTCGAGCGCGGCGGCTCGGGCTCGGGCGAGGCCTATGCCCAGTTCCGCCGCGCCGCCCTGCTCGAGGAGCAGGTGCAGGCGCGCACGGTCGAGCTTGAAAACGCGCTGGAGATGCTCAACCGTTCCAACGCCCGTCTGGCACAGGCGATGCGCGAGACCGAGGCCGCGCGGCGCGACCTGTCGACCGCGATCGAGACGGTGCAGGAGGGCTTCGCCATGTTCGACCTCTCCGGCGCCATGGTGATGTGCAATTCCCGCTTTGGCATGCACATGGAGGATCTGCGCGATACGCTGCGTCCCGGCTTGCGCTTCGACGACTACATCGCCCATGTCGCAGGCTCGCGTTCGCTGTCCCTGCCGCCCGGCGAGACGCCGCAGATGTGGCAGGCGCGGCGGCTGGCGCGGCACGACGACCGGCACGCGATCTTCAACGTCTCTCTGGCGGGCGACCACTGGGTGCAGGTGAGCCAGCACCGCACGCCCGGCGGCGGCACGGTGATCATGCAGACCGACGTGACCGACATGATCCGCGCCGAGCGGCAGGCGCGCGAGCGGATGCTCGACGACCAGTCGCGCATGGCGCGCGCCACGCTCGACCACATCAAGCAGGGGATCTGCATCTTCGACGGCAGGCTGCGGCTTGCGGGGTGGAACGACGGTCTGAGCCAGCTCATGGGCGTGCCGACGCCGCGGCTCAGGCGCGGACTGCAGTTTCCGGCGCTGTGGCGGATGATCGACCAGGATTTCGGCCTTGATGGAGACATGACGATGCAGCGGCTCACGACGTGGGTCGAGGCACCGGTGGCACGCCAGCCGCTGCGGTTCCGGATGCGCAGCGAAGACCAGCGTTTCATCGACGCGAGCGCCCAGCAGATGCCCGATGGCGGCTTCGTCTTCAGCTTTACCGACATCACCGCCGAACGCCGCGCGATCCGTGACCTCGCACGCACCAACGAGGCGCTGGAGGAGCGGGTCCGCGCGCGCACGCTTGAACTCGAGGACGCGCTGGAGCGGGCGGGACGCGCCAATGCCAGCCGCTCACGCTTTGTCGCCGCCACCAGCCACGACCTGCTGCAGCCTCTCTCGGCGGCGAACCTGTTCCTGTCGGCGCTGGCGTATGACGACCCGGCCAACCGCGAGGTGCTGGGCAAGGCGCATGACGCGCTGCACAGCGTCGAGGCGATCCTGCACGCGCTTCTCGACATCTCCAAGCTGGAGCTGGGCCACGCCTCGATGGATGTGGGCCCGGTGGCGCTCGGGCCGGTGCTGGCGCAGCTGCACGACCAGTTCGCGCTGCAGGCGCAGGCCAAGGGGCTCAGGCTCGACATCGTGCCCACCGGCCTCGTGGTGTCGAGCGATCGGACCTATCTCAAGCGGGTGCTGCAGAACCTGATCGGCAACGCGGTGCGCTATACCGGGACGGGCCGCGTCCTCGTCGGTGTGCGGCGGCGCGGCGGCGCGGCGGTGGTCGAGGTCTGGGACACCGGACCCGGCATCGCCGAAGAGGACATGCAGACGATCTTTCGCGAATTCTCGCGGCTCAATGCCCGCGCCAGCGCCTCCGAGGGCATGGGGCTGGGCCTCGCCATCGTCGAGCGCGCCTGCGCGATCCTCGGCCATCCGCTCGACTTGGCCTCCGAGCCGGGCCGCTTCACGCGGTTCAGCGTCGGCGTGCCCGTCACCATCGCCCGCGCCCCCGACGCCGAGGCCCCGGGCCGGGCGCTGTCGGAGACGGGCGGCGGGCCCGAGCAGGTGGCGCTTCTGGTCGAGAACGACGCCGAGGTGCGCCGTGCCATGTGCCACCTGCTGGAGCGCTGGGGTCTCACCGTGCTCGACGTCGAGAGCGGCGAGGCGGCGCTGATGCTGCTCGATGAGACCGGGGCCGAGCCGGATTTCCTGCTCGTGGACCAGCAGCTCGGTGCCGGGATGACCGGGCTCGACACCATCGCGGCGCTGCGCCTGCTCCTGCCCGACCGCCCCTTGCGCCTCGTCACCGCCGACCGCTCGCCCGAACTGCGGGACGCGGCGCGGCAGGCCGGGGTGACGATCCTGCCCAAGCCCGTCTCCACCCATGATCTGCGCCGCTTTCTGGGGCGCGGCGGCTAGGCCCACCTTGGTCGTACGACCATGGCCGCATTTCTGGATCGCACCGCTTTGGGCATCCTCGACCGCAGACGCCGCCCCCCGCACCGATGCGGGGTCCGGCGTTCCTGTAGGGAGGACATCATGAACATCCAGACGCAGACCGCCCCGAGCCGCCAGGTCAGCTCCGCGCTCGACACCAGCCATCTCGGCGTGCCGTTCCCGTTCAAGTCGCGTTACGGCAACTTCATCGGCGGCCGGTTCGTCGAGCCGCGCTCGGGCCGGTATTTCGAGAACCCGACCCCGATCACCGGCGAGGTGATCTGCGAGATCGCGCGCTCCAACTCCGACGACGTGGAGGCCGCGCTCGACGCCGCTCATGCCGCCTTCCCGACCTGGGGCAAGACCTCGCTGGGCGAGCGGTCGAACATCCTCAACAGGATTGCCAACGTCATGGAGGAGAACCTGCAACTCCTCGCCGCCGCCGAGACCATCGACAACGGCAAGCCGATCCGCGAGTCGGTCAACGCCGACCTCGCGCTGGCCGTCGATCACTTCCGCTATTTTGCGGGCGTCATCCGCGCCGAGGAAGGCTCGATCGCCGAGATCGACGCCAACACCTATGCCTACCACTTCAATGAGCCCTTGGGCGTGGTCGGCCAGATCATCCCGTGGAACTTCCCGCTCCTGATGGCGACGTGGAAGATCGCGCCCGCGCTGGCTGCGGGCAACTGCGTGGTGCTCAAGCCCGCCGAACAGACCCCCGCCTCGATCATGGTGCTGATGGAACTGATCGGCGAGCTGCTGCCGCCGGGCGTACTCAATATCGTGCAGGGCTTCGGGCTCGAGGCCGGCAAGCCGCTCGCGCAATCCGACCGGATCGCCAAGATCGCCTTCACCGGCGAGACCACGACCGGCCGGTTGATCATGCAATACGCCTCGCAGAACCTGATCCCGGTGACGCTGGAGCTCGGTGGCAAGTCGCCCAACGTCTTCTTCGAGGACGTGATGCAGGCCGATGACGCCTTCTTCGACAAGTGCCTCGAAGGCTTCACCATGTTCGCCCTCAATCAGGGCGAGGTCTGCACCTGCCCCTCGCGCGCGCTGATCCAGGAATCGATCTACGACGACTTCATCGCCCGGGCCATCGAGCGCGTTGGCAAGGTGGTGCAGGGCAACCCGCTCGACATGAACACGATGATCGGCGCGCAGGCCTCGACCGAGCAGATGGAGAAGATCGGCTCCTATCTGAAGCTCGGCCGCGACGAGGGGGCCGAGGCGCTGATCGGCGGCGAGGTGGCCAAGATGGGCGCGGGGCTCGAGAACGGCAACTACATCCAGCCCACGGTCTTTCGCGGCAACAACAAGATGCGGATCTTCCAGGAGGAGATCTTCGGGCCGGTGCTCTCGGTCACGACTTTCCGCGACGAAGCCGAGGCGCTCGAGATCGCCAACGACACGCTCTACGGCCTCGGCGCCGGTGTCTGGACGCGCGACGGCTCCCGCGCTTTCCGCATGGGCCGGGCGATTCAGGCGGGCCGGGTCTGGACCAACTGCTACCACCAGTACCCCGCCCACGCGGCCTTCGGCGGCTACAAGCAGTCGGGCATCGGGCGCGAGAACCACAAGATGATGCTCGACCACTACCGCCAGACCAAGAACCTTCTGGTCTCCTACGACCAGAATGCGCTGGGCTTCTTCTAGAGCTGGCTCCTCCCCCCGGACCGGCGAGCTCCCGCGTCGGTCCGGGCCCCTCCCCTTTTACCGGAGACGAGGCCCATGGCCGACACGACAGCGGAAACGAGCGGTGCGGGCCGCGCGATGGTGAGCGCCACCGACGCCGCGCTCGACCTTCTCGCCGAGATCAAATCGCGCCACGGCGACGACCTGCTGTTTCACCAATCGGGCGGTTGCTGTGACGGCAGCGCACCGATGTGCTTTGCCGCCTCGGACTACATGGTGGGGCCGCAGGACGTCTGCCTGGGGCGCATCGGCAGCGTGCCCTTCTACATGAACCGCGACCAGCACGACCGTTGGAAGCACACCACCCTGACTATCGACGCGGTCGCGGGCATGGGTGGCATGTTCTCTCTCGACAACGGCACGGGGCGGCGGTTTCTCACCCGCTCCGAGGTCTGTCTCTGATCCCCATTCCCGACCAAAGGATGACCCCGATGCGCCTGACCGCAGCCCTCGTGCTCGGCCTCTTCATGGCCACCCCTGCCCTCGCCGAGACCCATCTGGTCCAGATGCTCAACCGCAATGCAGCAGGCGACATGATGATATTCGAACCCGCCTATCTGGAGATCGCGCCGGGCGACAGCGTCACCTTCGTGCCGACCGAACGGTCGCATAACGCCGAAAGCGTGGACGACATGCTGCCCGAAGGGGCCGAAAGCTGGGTCGGCAAGCGCGACGAGGAGATCACGGTGAGCTTCGACCAGCCGGGCTACTACGGTTTCAAGTGCAAGCCGCACGAGGCGATGGGCATGGTCGGGCTGATCCGCGTCGGCGATCCCGACACGGTACCCGGGATCGGCAAGCTGCGCGGCAAGGGCGACGACCGGATGCAGGCGCTTCTGGCGCAGGCCGGGGGCTAGGTGCGCTTTGGCAATCCGTGCAGGCGGCACGTCTCGTAATCTCTGCCGCCTCACGCATGGCCGCCGAGGCCCCGGGTCGGCAGTCGCCAAGGCCCCCGCGGCAGGGCGGTGATGGCGTTCAGCGCGCGATATTCACTTGGGCGAGCTGCCAGATGCTCCGGGCGAAGGTCGCTTCGGTGCGATATTGCGCGCCGCGATCATAGGGATAGACAAGCCAGTAGGGTCCCTTGTCGCGCACCTGCATGGTTTCGCCGTTCACCCGGGTTGCCACCATGGGCGAGGTCGCGTCGATCTCGTCTATCGGAATCTCAATCCGGTAGTCATTGAGCGCGACCAGTTCGACCTGTTCGGCCTCCCCCGACTCGGTGCCGACGGATTCGATGAGCGCCGCCAGCGGCACGCCCGAAAAGCGCGTCTCGCCGTCGGTCCAGATCGTGCCGGTCACGAACTCCTCCTGCGGCAGCGCGTCGAGCGCCGCGAGGTCGAGTTCCACCACGGCCCGGTCCGGGCCGGTGACCCGCAGCGCCAGCGGCTGCGCAAAAGCGGTGCCGGCCAGCATCGAGAACACGGTGGCGGCCATGGCGGTTGCATGGGTTCTGATCATCACGAATCATCCCTCGGCTATGCTCGAAGCACCTTGGGACAGGTCCCGGATTCGAACCACATCGCTTCCGAACAGGAACCTATCCCATGAGATAGGGCTGCTCTCCGGTTGGTGAATCCGCTCTGATTTTAGAGAAAACCGGACCCTGACGCACCGTCATACGGCTTTGGCTGGCCTGGGAGCGCCGAAACTTCCCGAAACGGCAACGAATCTGGGGCATGATCGAAATGGCCTGTCAGGGCCTTGTGAGCAACAACCGGAGACCCCGATGCGTATCCTGATCGCGGATGACCATGACCTCGTGCGGGAAATGATGGCTGCCTATCTCGAACGGGATGGCGGCATGCAGGTGATGCAAGCCAACAGCTTGGAGGCGGCACTGCGCGAGATACGGCGCAGCGGACCGTTCGAACTGGTGCTGCTCGATTATCTGATGCCGGGCATGCGCGGCCTCGAAGGGTTGAGTGCCGCGCTCTCGGAAAGCGGCGGCAACCCGGTGGCGCTCGTCTCGGGCACCGCGGGGCGGGGCATCGCGGAGACGGCGCTCGCGGCGGGGGCCGCGGGGTTCCTGCCCAAGACGATGCCTGCTCGCTCGCTGGTCAACGCGGTCCGGTTCATGGCGATGGGCGAGACCTATGTTCCGCATGATTTCATGGTCGGCCGCGACGAGGAGAACCCGTCGCTGTCGCACCTAACCCCGCGCGAGAGGCAGGTGCTTGAAGGTCTCACGCAGGGCAAGTCGAACAAGGAGATCGCCATCGACCGCGAGATTCAGGAGGTGACGGTCAAGCTCCATGTCAAAACCCTGTGCCGCAAGCTGGGAGCCCGCAACCGCACCCAGGCCGCGATGATGGCCCGCGATCAGAGCCTGCTCTAGACCTCGGCCTCGCACTGGATCGGAAGGAGGGGGCATGGAAACCATCCGTCTTCCGGCATATCATGGTCGGGGCTTGGAAAGTCGGGATGTGGTTCGATGACAGCGGTCTTGCGCAACAACGTGGATGTGGACGGACCTGTCAGCGCCGGACCGATGGTGTTCGTGCATGGCTTCGGCTGCGATCGGTCGATGTGGCGCGACGTGGCGCCCGCTTTCGTGCAGACGCACCGCATCGTCACCTATGATCTCACCGGCATGGGCGGCTCGGATCTGTCGGCCTACGAGCCGCGGCGCTATGCCGATCTTCAGAGCCATGCCGACGATTTGCTGGAAATCCTCGAGGCGCTGTCGCTGCGGGACGTCTGCCTCGTCGGGCATTCGATCGGGGCTTCGATCGCGCTTCTGGCGGCCAACCGCGCGCCCGAACGGGTGTCGCGGCTGGTCATGGTGTCGCCCAGCCCGGCCTTTCTCGATGATGCCGAGGCCGGGTACCGGGGCGGCTTCGCCCGCGAGGAGATCGAGGGGCTGGTCGGACTTCTCGAGGAGAACCAACTCGGTTGGTCCATGCAGATGGCTCCGACCATCACCGGCCAACCCGTTGAGGCGCCATCGACCGAAACGCTCACGCAGAGCTTCTGCCGCACCGATCCCGAGATCGCGCGCCATTTCGGTCGGGTCACCTTCTTTTCCGACCGTCGCGCCGATTACGAGCGCGCGGCCTGTCCGGTCCTTATCCTGCATTGCAGCGACGACGCGCTCGTGCCCATGAATGTGGCCAGTTGGATGCGCGACCGGATGCCGGACGCCACGCTCGAAGTACTCGAGGCGAGCGGTCATTCCCCGCACATGACTGTGCCGGACAAGGTCGTGAAGACGATCCGCCAGCATCTTGGGACAACCTGATGTCCTTCGAAAGGGGGGACGGCCTCGATGTGGCGACGGAACTGATCGAGGACGCCCCCTGCGGCATCGCCGTCACGGACCCCGACGGACGCCTGCGCTATGTGAACAAGACCCTGACCCAATGGCTCGGGCTGCCGCCTGGGGGCGATCCCTCGCGCGCGACCTTTGCCTCGCTGCTCACCGGGCCGGGGCGGATATTCTACGACACCCACATGGCGCCGATGATGCGGCTTCAGGGCTTCGTGCGCGAGATATCCTGCACACTCGACGTGCAAGACGGCTCGCCCTTGCCGGTGATACTCAGCGGTGTCGCCCGGCGCGACGCCCAAGGGGTCTGCACAAGGTTCGACTACACCGTCTTCGACGCGCGTGAACGGCGCGCCTACGAGGAGGCGCTGCGCCGCGCCAAGCGCGAGGCGGGCGAGTTGGCGGCGATCGTCAGCAGCTCACCCAATGCCATCCTGCGCGTCGATTCCGGGGGATGCGTGCGCAGCTGGAACAACGGCGCGGTCCGGCTTCTGGGACGTTCGGCCGAGCAGGCGATGGGTCGGCCCGTCGCCGAGGCGATCCAGCTGCTGGACCGGCCCGACTGGTTCATGCGCGAGGCCCGCGCGCTTCGGGACGAGGCGGAGATCTCGTTCGAGGCCCGGCATGCCAGCGCGCGCGATTTCGAGGTCACTCTCGCGCCGATCGGCGAGCGCGGCCTGCCCGGTGCCTCCGAGGACTGGTCGGTGATCCTGCGCGACGTCACGCGCCGCAAGCAGGCCGAGCGCCGCCTGCAGGTGATCTTCGACGAGATGCGGCACCGCATGAAGAATACGCTCGGCGTCGTCGCGGGCATCGCGCGCCAGACCCTGCCGCGCCCGAGCGCCGAGCAGCTCGTCTCGCGGCTTCAGGCCCTGTCCTCGGCCCATGACGCCCTGATCCGGCCCGATGATGACATCGGATCAGAGCCAGTGGTCGAGATCGGCGCGCTGCTGGCGTTCTCCTGCAAGGCGGCGGGCGGATCCGCACGGTTCGTGATCCAAGGACCACGGGTGCGGCTTTCGGCCCGGCAGGCGACCTCGATGTCGATGGCGCTGCACGAGTTGGTCACCAACGCGCTGAAATACGGCGCTCTTTCGAGCGAACAGGGACAGGTGCGGGTCGATTACACCTTGGACGGCCCCGGCGAAACCGGGCCCTTCCGGTTGCGCTGGCGCGAGGTCGGGGGTCCGCCGGTGACGCCCCCGACGCGGCAAGGCTTCGGCTCCAAGATGATCGGCCTCGTGCTGCAGGCCGAACTGGGGGCCGAGGTCCGCTCCGAATTCGCCCCCGAGGGGTTTCGCTTCGAGGTGGCCTTCACGGCGGGCTGAAGGAACGCGGACGCCTCAGCCGAGCGCCGCCGCGATGTCCTCGCGGCTCGCCCCCTGCCCCAGCAGCACCGACAGCAGCAGACGCGCCTTGAGCCCCGACAGCGTGCCGGTCAGCAGTGCGCCCGCGGCAACCATCGTGGCACCGCCGCTATCGGCGCCATAGACCGCATGGGTGCGTCCCTCGACGCAGCGCGAGGCCAGCAGCACCGGCACCCCGGCCTGCGTGAGCCGTGCCACCACGGGCGCGAAACCGCGCGGGGCGTTGCCGCGGCCGAAACCTTCGACCACCACGCCGCGTGCGCCATTGGCCTCGCAGAACTCGAGAAAGGCCGGGGTCGTGCCAAGCGCGAGCTTGACCAACTCGACCTCCGCGACCAGCCCCGCATCTGCCAGCACCCGGCGCGGGCCGGGCTGGCGATAGACATGCACCTCGCCGAGATCCACCTCGCCCAGCTTGCCCAGCCCGGGGCTGCGGAAGGTGTCGGTGCGCGCGCTGTGCATCTTGGTCACATCGCGCGCGGCGTGAATCTCGCCCTCGAAGACGATCACCGCGCCGATGCCGCGCGCTACGGGAGACGCGGCGACGCGGATCGCATCGGCGATGTTGCGCGGCCCGTCGCTGTCGGGATCGCCCGCGTGGCGCTGCGCCCCGGTGAAGACGATGGGCTTGTCCCCCACCACGAGGAGGTCGGCAAGATAGGCACTCTCCTCCATCGTGTCGGTGCCGTGGGTAACGACGACGCCCGCGCAATCGGGCCGCTCCAGCGCCGCGCGGATCGCCGCCACGAGACCGTGGGCATCCGCGAGGGTAAGCGCGAAGCTGTTGAGTTCGCGATACGCCTCGACCCGGACCTCGATGCCGTTCAGCGGATCGTGCAGCATCTCCATCAGGGCCGCGCCGGGCAGAGAGGCGGTGACCGCGCCTTCGGCCTCGGAATGGCGCGAAGCGATGGTGCCGCCGGTGGAGATCAAGGTGACTCCGGTCATGATCCGTCCTTCAACTGCTTGAGACTTGGTGCCCGTGGCCGGACTCGAACCGGCACGCTCCGAAGGAGCAAGAGATTTTAAGTCTCGTGTGTCTACCATTTCACCACACGGGCCTGGGGCGAGACTTACGACGCCGTGCGCGGACGGTAAAGCACCGGGAGGAGATCGGTGGGGTCAGATGTCGGTACCCGGCGCTTCGATCAGCCCGCGTTCGGGCAGCCAGGGGTTGCGCGCCAGCGCGGCATCGAGGGCGCGGCGCGCCTCGGCGTCGCGGCCCAGCGCCATGAGCGCCAAGGCCCGTCCGGCCAGCGCTCCGACATGGCCCGGCTCGCGCGCCAGCGTCGCGTCGAGACCGGCAAGAGCCACCGCATGCGCGCCTTGCAGGTAATGAATGAAGGCGCGCTGGTTCCAACCTTCGGCATAATCCGGACACTCCTCGACGAGTTGGTCGAGCAGCGCCAGCGCCTCGTCGCCCTGTCCCGCCGCGCGCCGCTCCATCGCCCGGTCGAGCAAGTCCTGCGCGCGCGCATCGGGGGCATCGAACCACAGCGCCCAGAGCGCGTTCATCAGACGCTGCGCCTGCACCGGATCGCCCGCCCGCGCCAGCCGGTCGAGCAGGGCCGAAATTTCGGCCGCATGGTCGGGCGGCGGTGGACAGTCACGGCCCCATGCCGGAGCGGCGAGTATCAGGCCAAGCACCATGGCGGTCACGCGGATCATGCGCCATGCTGCGCCAGCGCCTCACCGCGCGTCAAGATCCGCAGCCGAGGCCCCGATGTTTCCGATCCGCGACCACAACCCTTCGACCGGCACGCCCTATGTCACATGGAGCCTGCTCGTGCTCAATGTCGCGATCTATCTGTGGATGGTGGTCGCGCTCGACACTGGCGACGATCTCGCGCGGCTTTACTTCGACTGGGCGATGATCCCGGCGCGGATCTCGGCGGCCGAGAACCCGGTCTCTGTCGTCAGCTCGCTGTTCTTGCATGCCGGCCTGTTCCATCTTGCGGGCAACATGCTGTTCCTGTTCATCTTCGGCGACAACATGGAGGAGCAGATGGGCCATGGCGTCTTCGCGGCCTTCTATCTGGCCTCCGGCGTCGCGGCCAACCTCGTGCAGTTTGCGGCCGAGCCGTTCTCACCGGTCCCCACCATCGGCGCCTCGGGCGCGATCGCGGGCGTGATGGGGGGCTATTTGCTCATGTTTCCGCGCGCGCGGATCGACATCCTGATCTTCCTGATCGTGTATATCCGGCTGGTGCCGGTGCCCGCCTGGCTGGTGCTGGCGGTCTGGTTCGGGTTGCAGGTGCTGGGCGGGCTCGGGGCCGATGCGAGCGTCGGCGGAGGCATCGCCTACTGGGCCCATGCGGGCGGCTTTGCGGTGGGGCTGGGACTGGCGCTGCCGGTCTGGCTCAGGCGCGGCGGCCCGGCTTTCTGGGCGCGCACCCACGGGGTGCCGCCACACGCCCCCGCGCCGCCCTTGGCGCGCAGCAACATCCCGACCGTGAGGAGACGCAGATGACGATCCCCGAGCCCCATCACCGGCTGACCTGCCACTGCGGCGCGGTCGAGCTGTGCGTGCATCTTGCCGAGGGGCTGGCCACCGCACGGCGTTGCGACTGCTCGTTCTGCCGCAGGCGCGGCGCGATCGCGGCGACGGTGCGTCTGGGAGAGCTGGAGGTGGTGCGCGGAGCCGACAGGCTCACGCTCTATCAGTGGGGCACCGGCACGGCGCAGCACTGGTTCTGTGCCACCTGCGGCATCTACACCCATCACCGCAGGCGGTCGAACCCGAACGAATACGGGGTGAATGTCGGCGCGCTGGAAGGGGTGAACCCCGCCCATCTGGGCGAGATCCCGTGGTCGGACGGGGTGAACCACCCCTCCGACCGCTAGGGGCCTCAGGCCTCGCGGGCGCGGACCAGCTTGGCGAACTTCTCGAAAATGTCGGCGTTGGCCGCGACCACATCGCCATGCTCGAGCGGATCGTGCCCGTCGCGGATGGCACCGACGAAACCGCCGGCCTCGGTGACGATGATCATACCCGCCGCCATGTCCCAGATCTTCAGCTCGCGCTCCCAATAGCCCTCGGTGCGGCCCGCCGCCACATAGGCCATGTTGAGCGCGGCCGAGCCGTATTGCCGGACACCGGACACTTCGGGGGCAATCCGGGCGAGATCCTGAATCATCGCCGGCAAGGTGCGGCGCCCGGCGCAGGGCACGCCGGTCGAGAAGATCGATTCGACAAGCCGGTGACGCCCCGAAACCCGCAACCGGCTTTCGTTGAGCCAGGCGCCTTCGCCCTTCTCGGCGTGGAACATCTCGTCCTTGACGGGATCGTAGATCACGCCGGCGACGATCTTGCCCTTGTGTTCGAGCGCGATGGAGATCGCCCAATGCGGCATGCCGTGCAGGAAGTTGGTGGTGCCGTCGAGCGGATCGACGATCCAGCGCCGGGTCGGGTCCTCGCCCTCGACCGGGCCGCCTTCTTCGCCCAAGAAACCATAGGAAGGCCGCGCTTCCATCAGCGCCTCGCGCACGGTCTGCTCGGCCTGACGGTCGGCACGGGTGACGAAGTCGCCCGGCCCCTTGGTCGAGACCTGCAGCTGCTCGACCTCGGCAAAGTCCTTGAGCAGCGCGCGACCGGCGCGGCGGGCGGTCTTCATCATCACGTTGAGATTGGCGGAACGGGCCATCGGGGCCTCCTCTGGCTTGGGCTGTCAGGCCCACGGGGCCCTGAGATGTCACGGATCAAGGGGCCATAGCCGCTCCGTGCCATCCGGGCAAGGGGCCAAGCGGCGCCGCCTAGCCCCTTTGCAGCTTCACCGCCTCCTGCCGCGCCAACCGGGTGAAATGGGCGATATAGGGCCACGCCGTGTCGTCCGAGCGGGTCGCGGCAAAGAGCCTGCGGGTCTTGCCCTCTGCCGTCAGCGGCCGGGTCACGAAATCGGCGTTGTGCCGCAGCTGTCGCACGACCCAATCGGGCAGCACCGCGACCCCGCGGTTCGAGGCCACGAGAAGCAGGATCACCGCCGTCAGCTCGACCTGCCGGATGGCGGCAGGCTCCACCTTCGCGGGGAGCAGAAGCTCGGTGAACACGTCGAGCCGGCCGCGCTCCACCGGATAGGTAATCAACGTCTGCTCCGCGAAATCGCGCGCCTCGACAAAGGGCTTCTCGGCCAGCGGGTTCATCGACGAGGCGACGAAGACCGGCTCGTAATCGAAAAGCGGCGTGAAATCGGTCTCGGGCAACTCTTCGGGATCGGAGGAGATCACCAGATCGACCATCTCGCGCCTGAGCGCGGGCAGCGCGTCGAAGGCGAGGCCGGGGCGGATGTCGACATCGACCTCGGGCCAGGCCTTGCGGAATTGTTCCAGCACCGGCAGCAGCCATTCGAAGCAGGCGTGGCATTCGATCGCGATATGCATGCGCCCAGACTTGCCCGCGACCAGCCCGGCAAACTCGGCCTCCAGATCGGCGACGCGCGGCAGGATGTCCTCGGCGGCGGCCAGAAGCTTCATCCCGGCGGCCGAGAGCTTGAGCGGCTTGGAGCGGCGCACGAAAAGCTCGACCCCGGCCTGATCCTCGATCCCCTTGATCTGATGCGACAGCGCCGATTGTGTTATGTTGAGCAAGTCGGCCGCCCGCGCCAGACCGCCGGTGTCATGGATCGCCTTGATCGTGCGCAGATGGCGGAACTCGATATGCAAGTGAAACTCATGATCGTGGTGAGGGTTATGAATTTGTCTCACACCACCTCATCTGCGACAAGGTCCACAGCCCATAGGAGACCGTCCATGACCCGCCCCGCCGTCAGTTTCGAATTCTTTCCGCCGAAGAACATCGAAGGCTCGTTCCGTCTTTGGGACACGGTTCAGGCGCTTGCGCCGATGGGGCCGGAGTTCGTCTCGGTCACATACGGCGCGGGCGGCACGACGCGGCAGCTCACCCACGAAGCGGTGGACGCGATCCACAAGAAGGCCGGTCTGCGCGTCGCGGCGCATCTGACCTGCGTGGAGGCGACGCGCGCCGAGACGCTCGACATCGTCAACGGCTATGCCAAGGCGGGCGTCGAGGAGATCGTGGCCCTCAGGGGCGATCCGCCGAAAGGGTCGGGCGGGTTCACGGCGCATCCGCAGGGCTTCTCGGGCTCCGTCGAGCTGATCGAGACGCTGGCCGCGATGGAGAAGTTCCGCATCCGCGTCGGCGCCTATCCCGAGCGCCATCCCGATGCCGCACACGAGCTTGCGGATGTCGAGCATCTCAAGCGCAAGTTCGACGCGGGCGCCCACAGCGCCATCACCCAGTTCTTCTTCGAGGCGGACACCTTTTTTCGGTTTCGCGACGCCTGCGAGAAGGCGGGCATCAAGGGCCAGATCATTCCCGGCATCCTGCCGATCGAGAATTGGAAGGGCGCGCGCAAGTTCGCCGCGATGTGCGGCACCTCGATCCCGCAAGTCGTGGCCGACGGCTTCGAACATGCCGCCGATCAAGCCGAGGCCGACATGCTGGCCACGGCGCTCGCCACCGAGCTATGCGACAAGCTGATCGCGGGCGGCGCGGAGCATCTGCACTTCTACACGCTCAACAAGCCGGATCTCACGCGCGACGTCTGTCATGCCTTGGGCATCACGCCGAAGGCCGCGCTCAGCGAAGTGGCCTGAGAGACCCCTCCCCGCGATCCATGATGAGGCCGGCGTCCCGACGAGGCGCGCCGCCTCCCGCACTTCACTCCCGAAATACTCACTACCCGGCCCTGTCCCCCGCGCTACCCTCGGGGTCATGAGCGATCTTCTGACATTCACCGATCGGGGCATCTATTGCGAAGCGGGCGATTTCCACATCGACCCGTGGCAACCCGTCGACCGCGCCCTCGTGACCCATGGCCATGCCGATCACGCGCATGAGGGCATGAACCACTACCTCGCCACCGACATCGCGGCCCCGGTGATGCGCCACCGCCTGGGCGACATCTCGCTCGACACGATCTGCTATGGCGAGACGCGCCGCATAGGCGACGTCACCGTGTCGTTCCATCCGGCAGGCCACGTGCCCGGCTCGGCGCAGATCCGCATCGAGCGCCGGGGCGAGGTCTGGGTCGCTTCGGGCGATTACAAGACCATCGATGACGGGCTTTCGACCCCGTTCGAGCCGGTGAAATGCGACGCCTTCATCACCGAGTCCACCTTCGGCCTGCCGGTGTTCAAATGGACCCCGCAGGACGAGCTGGCGCGCGATCTCAACGCGTGGTGGGCTGCCAACGCCGCCGAGGGGCGGTTTTCCCTGATCGGAGCCTATGCTCTGGGCAAGGCGCAGCGCATCCTGACGCTGGCCGACACCTCGATCGGCCCGATCCTCACCCATGGCGCGGTCGAGAACACCAACGCGGTGCTGCGCGCACAGGGCATAGCACTTCCCGATACGATCCGTGTGACGCCCGATATCGATCTCAAGGCCTATCCCGGCGCGCTTGTCGTCGCGACGCCGTCGGGGCTTGGCGGGCCTTGGTCGCGGCGGTTCGGCACGGCGGCCAATCCGGCCTCGACCGCCTTCGCCAGCGGCTGGATGGCGCTTCGGGGCGTGCGCCGCCGCCGTGCCGCCGACCGGGGCTTCATCATGTCGGACCACGCCGATTGGCCGGGGCTGAACGCCGCGATACGCGAGACGGGCGCGAGCCGTATCTTCGTCACCCATGGCTACACTTCCGTCTTTCGCCGCTGGCTGGAGAGCGAGGGCTATGACGCAGCGATCGTCTCGACCGAGTATTCGGGCGAGAATTTCGATGCCCCGGATGAGGGCGAAACCGGGGGCGAGGCCGCATGAAGCGCTTTGCCGAGTTGTTCCGCGCCGTCGACCAGACCACCCGCACCACCAAGAAGGTCGCGGCGATGGCGGAGTATTTCCGCGAGGCGCCCGACGCCGACAAGCTTTGGACCATCGCGCTCTTCTCTGGCCGCCGTCCGCGCCGGACCATTACTGCCACGGTACTGCGCGAATGGGCGGCCGAGAGGGCGGGCATCCCGCTTTGGCTGTTCGAGGAGGCCTACCCGATCGTCGGCGATCTGGCCGAAACCATCTCCCTCGTCTTGCCCCCCGCCGAGGCCGAGGAGGATCGCCCTCTCAGCCACTGGATCGCCGAGATCCGCACGCTTTCGAAGCAGGACGACGCTGCGCGCAAGTCTGGCATCCTCGCGGCGTGGGACGGACTCGGTCCGACCGAGCGGCTCCTGTTCACCAAGCTGCTGACGGGCAGCTTCCGCGTCGGGGTCAGCCAGAAGCTGATGACCCGGGCGCTGGCGCAGGCCACCGAGATCGACGAGGCCGAGCTGACGCATCGGCTCATGGGGTCGTGGACGCCCGACGACATCACTTGGCACAGTCTCGTGCATGCGCCCGACCCCACCGCCAGCCTGTCGCGCCCCTATCCTTTCTACCTTGCCTACCAGCTCGACGATCCCGAGGCCCTGGGCGATCCGGGCGACTGGATGGCCGAGCGCAAGTGGGACGGCATCCGCGGCCAGCTGATCCTGCGCGGCGGCGACCATCACCTGTGGTCGCGCGGCGAAGAGCTCATGACCGACCGGTTTCCCGAACTGGCGCGGATGAAGGATTTCCTGCCGATGGGTACGGTGATCGACGGCGAAGTGCTGGGCTGGGGCGACGAGGTGCCGCTGTCCTTCAACGCGCTGCAAAAGCGGATCGGCCGCAAGACGGTGCCCAAGAAGCTGCTCACCGAGGCGCCGGTGATCCTCATGGGCTACGACCTGCTGGAGCATGATGGTGAGGATATCCGCGCCCTGCCCTTCTTCGAACGCCGCGCCCGGCTCGATGCGCTGGGCCGCGATCTTCCGCCCGAAGCCCCCTTCCGCCTGTCGCCGCTCGTCCCGGTCGAGAGCCTCGACCAGCTTGCCGGGGAGAGGGCGAAATCGCGCGACCTGATGGCCGAGGGGCTGATGCTCAAGCGAGCCGCCTCGCCCTATCTCGCGGGGCGCAAGAAGGGTGACTGGTGGAAATGGAAGGTCGATCCGCTGACCATCGACGCGGTCATGGTCTATGCGCAGGCCGGATCGGGGCGGCGGGCCAACATGTTCACCGACTTCACCTTCGCGGTAAAGGACGGCAACGGGCTGGTGCCCTTCACCAAGGCCTATAGCGGGCTCACCGATGCCGAGTTTCGCAAGATCACCGCATGGGTGCGCAAGAACACGCTCGAACGCTATGGGCCGGTGCGTCACGTCAAACCGGAACATGTGTTCGAAATCGGCTTCGAAGGTATCCAACCCAGCCCGCGGCACAAGTCGGGCGTGAGCCTGCGGTTTCCGAGAATGCTGCGCTGGCGGCACGACAAGCCTCTCGACGAGATCAACACGCTCGACGATCTCAAGGACATGCTCGCCGCCTATGGAGGAGACAACACCGCATGAGACACGCCTTTGCCATTATCGCGGGGGTCGGCCTGTTGCTGCTGGCCATCGCCTCGCTGCTGCCACTTCTCGAAACCGATGCCTGGTGGGTGCGGTATCTCGACTTTCCGCGAATGCAGTTCGCCGCCGGACTAGTCGTGCTGTGGGTGCTGATGGTGGCCTTGGGTGGCATCGGGCGCGGGGCGGCCCGCTGGCTCACGGTGCTTGCACTGATCGCGCTGGGATATCACGGCTGGAAGCTCTGGCCGTATCAGCCTCTCGCGGCCAAGATGGATCCCGGCACCGCCACCTGCGGTCCCGAGGCGAGGCTGAGCGTCATGGTCGCCAATGTGCAGCGCAAGAACCGTCAGGCCAATGAGGTGATCGCGCTGGCGCGCGAGCAGAACCCGGACCTGTTCTTCGTGCTGGAAACCAATGGCTGGTGGGACGAGGCGTTGTCGGCGCTCGATGCCGATTACGACCACCACCTGCAGGACATCCCGTCTGACGCCACCTATTACGGGATGCACGTCTTTTCGCGGCATCCCTTTGCCGACACCGAGATGCGGTTCCCCTTCGGCGCGGACACGCCACTCTTTGTCGGCACGCTCGACCACCCGGCCCGGCAGATCCGGGTCTTTGGCATCCATCCGCGCCCACCGCATTACTTCCAACCCTCCACCCTGCGCGATGCGACGGTGCTCGAGGCGGCGATCGAGGCGCGTGACGGCGATCTGCCCGCCCTGCTCGCCGGTGATTTCAACGCCACCCCGTGGGAGCGCACCTCGCGCCGGGCGTTGCGCCTCGGCGGGCTGATCGATCCCCGCGCGGGACGCGGGCCGCTGATCAGCTTCGATGCCAATTCGTGGTGGATGAAATGGCCGCTGGACCAGATCCTGTGGCAACAGGGGCTCGCCATGACGGGTTTCGAGGTGCTGGATGGCCTCGGTTCGGATCATTACCCGGTGCTCGCCGAGCTGTGCGTCACCGACGGGGTCGATCTGCGCCCGCTTGCCCCGCGCGACAGCGACGACGCCGAGGCCCGCGCCACCCTCGAGAAGGCCCGCGCCATGCCGGATGCCGCCTTCGACGGCTGACATGGGTTGAGCCGAGCCGTCCGCGACCATATCTTTCGCCTCCGAGACACAGGACAGAAAGCAGCCCCATGACCCAAGCCCCCCGCTTCGACGCCGCGACCGAAACCGGGGGCCGCCCTTTGGGCAACCTGCCGGAATGGGACCTGAGGGACCTCTATCCCGCGCCGGATTCGGCCGAGATCAAGAACGACATCGACTGGCTCGAGAAGGCCTGCGCCGAGTTCGCCGCCGATTACGAGGGCAAGCTCGCCACGCTCGACGCGCATGGGCTGCTGGAGGCCGTGCAGCGCTACGAGCGCATCGACATCGTGGCGGGCCGGATCATGTCCTATGCGGGGCTGCGCTATTACCAGCAGACCACCGACAGCGAACGGGCCAAGTTCATGTCGGATTGTCAGGACCGGATCACCGCCTATACCACGCCTCTCGTCTTTTATGGCCTTGAGTTCAACCGGCTCGACGAGGGCCACCTCGAAACCCTGCTCGGCCAGAGCCAGGAGCTGAACCGCTACCGCCCCGTTTTCGAGCGGATGCGCGCGATGAAACCCTACCAGCTCTCGGACGAGCTGGAGAAGTTCCTGCACGATCAGTCGAGTGTCGGTGCGGCCGCTTGGAACAAGGTCTTCGACGAGACCATCGCCGGGCTGACCTTCACGGTGAACGGCGAAGAGCTTGGCATCGAGGGCACGCTGAACCTTCTCACCGATCGCGACCGGGCCAAGCGCGAAGCGGCGACGCATGAGCTGGCGCGCGTGTTCAAGACGCAGATCCGCCTGTTCTCGCGGATCCACAACACGCTCGCCAAGGAAAAGGAGATCGAGGATCGCTGGCGCGGCATGCCGACGCCGCAGACCGGGCGGCACCTGTCGAACCATGTCGAACCCGAAGTCGTCGAGGCGCTGCGCGATGCCGTGGTGGCCGCCTATCCGCGCCTGTCGCACCGCTACTACGCGCTGAAGGCCAAGTGGCTCGGGCTTGAGCGGATGCAGGTCTGGGATCGCAACGCGCCGCTGCCGATGGAGACCGACCGCATTGTCGGATGGGACGAGGCGCGCGCCATGGTCGAGGAGGCCTACGGCGATTTCGACCCGCGCATGGCCGAACTCGCGAGGCCCTTCTTCGACGAAGGCTGGACCGACGCGGCCGTGAAGCCGGGCAAGGCGCCGGGCGCCTTCGCGCATCCGACCGTCTCGACCGTGCATCCTTATGTGATGCTGAACTATCTCGGCAAACCGCGCGACGTGATGACGCTGGCGCATGAGCTGGGCCACGGCGTGCACCAGCGCCTCGCGGCGGGTCAGGGCGAACTCTTGTCCTCCACCCCCCTGACGCTGGCCGAAACGGCGAGCGTGTTCGGCGAGATGCTGACTTTCCGCAAGCTGCTCGCCAAGGCCAAGGACGCCAACGAGCGCAAGGTGTTGCTCGCCGGCAAGGTCGAGGACATGATCAACACGGTCGTGCGCCAGATCGCCTTCTACGATTTCGAATGCAAGCTGCATGCGGCGCGCGCGCAGGGCGAGCTGACGCCCGATGACATCGACGCGCTGTGGATGAGCGTTCAGGCCGAAAGCCTCGGGCCTGTCTTCGACTTCGCGCCGGGCTATGAGAGTTTCTGGGCCTATATCCCGCACTTCGTGCACTCGCCCTTCTACGTCTATGCCTACGCCTTCGGCGACGGCCTCGTGAACGCGCTCTACGCGGTCTACGAAGAGGGCGGCGAGGATTTCCAAGAGAAGTATTTCGACATGCTCAAGGCGGGTGGTTCGAAGCATCACAAGGAGCTTCTGGCGCCCTTCGGCCTCGATGCCTCGGACCCCGCCTTCTGGGACAAGGGGCTGTCGATGATCGAAGAGCTGATCGACGAGTTGGAGAAGATGGAGGGCTGAGCCTCTGTCTTTCGACATGCACGAAGGGCCGGGGATCAATCCCCGGCCCTTTTCATGTCAGAGCAGTCGGTAAGGCTAGACCGGCTCAATCATCGTCGTTGTCATCGTCGTCATCATTTTCATCTTCATCATCGTCATCATCGTCGTCGTCGTCGTCATCACGCCCACGACGCTTCCCGGCCTTCTTCTCTTCCCGCTCACGGCGGTCTTCGGCCTTGTCTTCATCGCGCTCGCGACGGTCTTCGGCCTTGTCCTCCTCGCGCTCGCGGCGATCTTCGGCCTTTTCCTCCTCACGCTCGCGGCGGTCTTCGGCCTTCTCCTCCTCGTGCTCGCGGCGGTTTTCGGCTTCTTCCTCACGCTCACGCCGATCTTCCGCGCGATCGTCCTCGTCCTCTTCGTCCTCGTATTCCTCTTCCACGACATTGCCGACGGCATCGAACTCGCGCTCAACCGAAGTGCCCTTGCTGCTGCGGCTTTGCTCCTCGAACAGGCGGCTGCCGTCGCCGCTATAGACGCGCTCGGTCTGACCCGCTGCGCCAGTGGCCTCGACGACAAGGGTATCGCCGCTCGGGCGGATGCGGATCTCGCCGCTGTAGCCTTGTGCCACGAGCTGCGCCACGACCGCGTCGATGGCCGCCTGACTGGGTGCCGCAACGGCGGGCGCGCCCGCCATGATGGCAACTGTCGAAAGCCCTGCCATGAAATGTCTTCGAATGCTCACCGAAATCTCCCGTTCCCTGCCTACGCACCTATCCCTTGGTATAGGTATCGTCGTCTCGGCAAATATGACGGAGGATTCGGACAGGAATATGGCCCGATCAGGCCAGCATTTCCCTGACCACTTCGAAGGACGAACTCAGATCTTCGGCCTCTTGCCGCGCGATGGCTGGGGTCTGGCGGATCCATTCGCCGCTCTCCACGCAATGCAGCATGAAATGTGCCAGATCGGCGTGGCGGGTGCGGATCAGATCCTCGGGAATGACGTCGGGCACCACCACGTAATCGCCGGTCAACGGCTCGGGCAGCAGCCATCCGGGGCGCACGGCGGTCCAGTCCAGGCTGCTCGCGCGCAGCATCTCCTCCATCTCGCCCATCTGGTGCAGCACCCGGGTCAGGGCCGGGATCGCGGTGGTGCGAAACAGCAATGGGCCGCGGTCATGCGTGACCACGAAGCTCGCCGAGATCGTCACCAGCCGCGTCACCCCGCGCGCGTTCATCGCATCGATGAGCTTGGTCGTGCCGGTGGTGTAGAGCGGCGGCGGATCCAACAGCGTCGCGGGATCGCCCGGCACGCCCAGCGCCGAGATCACGGCATCGACGCCATCGACGACCGGGCCGAGGTCGTCCTCGATCACGTTCGCCGTGGCCCGTTCAACATTGTGGCCCGCCGGCGGGGCATCGTCGGGCCATTTCATTTCGGCAGCGCGGACGTGATGCCCGCGCGCCACCGCCTGCTTCACGACCTCCTGCCCTGTCACGCCATGCGCGCCGAGCACGAGGATTGTCTTGGGGTCGGCCATCGCGGTTGCCTCCGGTGATATTACCGGGAACAACCGCCGATCCGCTCAGCCGTTCCCGCCCTTGGCATAGACCATGTCGATCATCGCCTGCGTGCCGCGGCTGAACTCCAGCGGGCAGGCATAGGCCGCGCCGCCGATCGCGGCCCCGAAGGCCTCGACCTGAAGCTTGTAGTGGTCGATGCCGGGCCAGCGTTCATGCACGACCCGCATCCCTTCGGTCTCGAGCGTCATCTCGGCCTGACCGAAGCTGTTGGCATTGAACGGGCAGAGCATCTTCAGCACGCCCTTGTCACCGTGAAAGGTCACCTCCTGCCGCGGATGCAGCCGCATCGACACCATGCCCGCATATTCGAAGCTCTCGAACCGTGCTGCGACCTGCGCATAGACATCGACTCCGTTCTCGTAGCGGATGTTGGCGTGGCGGATCTCCTGCGGCTCCTGCCCGGTGACGAAGCGCACCGAGCCGAAGGCATAGACGCCGATATCGGGCAGCCCGCCGCCGCCGGTTTCGGGCCTGTTGCGGATGTTGTCGGTGGCGGCGGCATTGTTGAAGCTGAACGCCGCCTCGACCTGGCGCAGCTCGCCGATCGCGCCGCCTTGCACCAACTCCTTCGCGCGGATCCATTGCGGGTGATGCACGATCATGTAGGCCTCGGCCGCCATCAGCCCGGTCGCGTCGCGCTTGGCGATCACCGCGTCGAACGCTTCGGCTTTCATGGCCAGCGGCTTTTCGCACAGCACGTGCTTGCCCGCGTCGAGCGCCTTGAGCGTCCATTCCACATGCATGGCGTTGGGCAGCGGGATATAGACCGCATCCACCTCCGGGTCGTCGAGCAGCGCCTGATAATCGAGATGCACGCGCAGACGCGGCTGGAACGCCCGGAACGGCGCGGCCTTGTCCTCGGAGGAGGTGGCCAGCGCCGCAAGTTCGGAGCCCTCGGCGGAATGGATCGCGCGCGCCATGGCGCCCAGCGCGAATTTGGAGGCGCCCAGCACGCCCCAGCGGATCGGTTCACTCATCACGGTCTTTCCCTGCCTGCGGGAAAGAAAAACCCCTCCCCGTTTCCGGGGAAGGGTAATCATCGCGGCGCCAAGTGCAACTTGCTCAGGCGCCTTCGAGCATGCCTCGCTCCTTGGCGAGTTCCTGCATCCGCTTTTGCAGCTTCTCGAAGGCGCGCACCTCGATTTGGCGGATGCGCTCGCGGCTCACCTCGTATTGGCCCGACAACTCCTCGAGCGTCACGGCCTCGTCCTGAAGCCGGCGCTGGACGAGGATGTCCTTTTCGCGGTCGTTGAGCACGCCCATCGCCTCGGCCATCAACTCGCGGCGCGCGTCGAGCTCGTCGCGCTCCTCGTAATCGGTGGCCTGATCGGCGCTGTCGTCCTCAAGCCAGTCCTGCCACTGGGTGGCGCTGTCGGCATCCGAGCCAACCATGGCGTTGAGCGAAGCATCGCCGCCCGACATGCGCCGGTTCATCGAGACGACCTCGTCCTCGGTCACGCCGAGATCGGTGGCGATGCGCTTGACGTTTTCGGGGCGCAGATCGCCTTCTTCAAGCGCGCCGAGCCGGGCCTTGGCCTTGCGCAGGTTGAAGAACAGCTTCTTCTGGCCGGATGTGGTGCCGAGCTTGACCATCGACCACGACCGCAGCACGTATTCCTGAATCGAGGCGCGAATCCACCACATCGCGTAGGTGGCGAGGCGAAAGCCCTTTTCCGGGTCGAACTTTTTGACGGCCTGCATCAGCCCGACATTGGCCTCGGAGATGACCTCGGCCTGCGGCAGGCCATAGCCCCGGTAGCCCATGGCGATCTTGGCCGCGAGGCGCAGGTGCGAGGTGACAAGCTGGTGCGCCGCGCCTGCGTCCTCGTGATCGACCCAGCGCTTGGCCAGCATGTATTCCTGCTCGGGCTCGAGCATCGGGAACTTGCGGATTTCCTGCAGGTAACGGTTCAGCCCCTGCTCCGGCGACGGGGCGGGAAGATTCGTATAGGTCTCTGCCATGGGCCCCTCCTTTCGGATGTCTCTTGGATCGGTCAGCGATACGGCGTCGTGCCTAGCGGGGCAAGCGCCGCCTACCGCGATATCCTTGTGCAATGATGAACCCTTATCCCCAGCCCGGCGAGGGGGTGCGACAGAGGTTCAGTGACAAGTGAATTTCGTTACGGCCCTTCAACCGCGCAACGCCGCGAGGAGTTCCGCCATGTCGGCGGGCAGCGGGCTGTCGAAGCGCAGCTTTTCGCCTGTGGCCGGGTGGGTGAAGCCCAGCGAGGCCGCGTGCAGCGCCTGCCGTCCGAAGCCGGCGGCCAGCATCACCGCCCGGGCCGAATGGGTCTTTTCCGACAGCTTGCGCCGCCCCCCATAGACCGGATCGCCGATCAGCGCATGCCCCGCATGCGACATGTGCACCCGAATCTGGTGCGTGCGCCCGGTCTCCAGCCGGCACTCGACCAGCGCCGATGCCGCGAAGGCCTCCATCACCTTGACCCGCGTCACCGCGTGGCGGCCTTGGTCGAAGCTCACCGCCTGCCGCTGCCGGTCGGTGCGGTGACGGCCCAGCATGGTCTGGATCTTGAGCACCGAACCCGGCTCGAAGCTTGCCCCCTTCACGCCGCGCAGGCGCGGGTCGTTGGGGTCCGGCATGCCGTGACACAGCGCGAGGTAATGCCGCTCGGCCGAATGCTTCTCGAACTGGATCGCGAGGCCCTGATGCGCGCGGTCGGTCTTGGCGACGACCAGAAGCCCCGAGGTGTCCTTGTCGATGCGATGCACGATGCCAGGCCGCTTCGCCCCACCGACGCCCGACAGATCGTCGCCGCAGTGATGGATCAGCGCGTTGACCAGCGTGCCGTCGGGGCTGCCGGGGGCGGGATGCACCACCATGCCCGCGGGCTTGTCGATGACGATCAGGTCGTGGTCTTCCCAGACCACGCTGAGCGGGATTTCCTGCGCGCCGATATGGCTCTCGGCGGCCTGCGGCACGGTGATCTCGACCTCGGCCCCTTCGGCGACGCCCGCCTTGGCGTCTGTCGCCACGACGCCATCGACGCGCACCGCGCCCTCGGCCAGAAGCTTGGCGATGCGCGAGCGCGACAGCGTGGCCTGCTCTGGCACATCGCGGGCCAGCGCCTTATCAAGACGCGCCGGCGGATTTTCGTCGATGATGAAGCGGACGACAGTGGAGAGATCGGCCATGAAGGCTCCCGAGACAGACGGCCCGGTCCTGATCCCGCCCGAGCTGAAATGGCTCAAATGGCTGGTGATCGCTCTGGCGGGCGTGATGATCGCAGGCTTCCTAGTGCTGATCGCGGCGATTGTCATCCGTCTCGATACGGCACCCCGGCCCGCCGCGCTGCCATTGCCCGAAAGCCTCGCCCTGCCCGACGGCACCGAGGCCATGGCCTTTACGCAAGGCGGCGACTGGATCGCAGTGGTGACGACCGATGACCGCGTGCTGATCTATGGCCGCGACGGGGCCTTGCGGCAGAGCATGAAGATCGACCGCGCGGACTAGGCCCGCGCGGCCGGAGGCGTCAGGCGTGGCCGCCCTCGTGCGGGAGCAGGTGCGTCCAGAGCGCCGCGATGGCGAGCAGCGCCCCGAACAGCACGGCGTTCCATGAGGGCACCGCCATCGCGGTGAAGCCCAGCACCCAAGGCGACGCGACCACGAGCACCGCGACCACGGCCACGGCGTAGTCGATCCAGTCCCGCGCATCGGCCTGCATCAGGCCGATGGCGGCCAGGATCATGGTCAGCGCACCGAGCACGACCATGCCCCACATATCGGCCCCCGCCATGCCGAGAGCCCATGGCGACACGATCAGCCAGACGCCGATCACGCCATAGATCCAGTCTTGCCAATGATGTCGATGTGTCATCTGCATCCTCCCTCGCCGGGTCGGAGCGCAGGCCCGCGCGGGCCTTTCCGACCCAGAGATTCGCGACCCGTCCGGACCGCCCATATCGAGGGAAGCGGTCCTCGGGCCACGAGAGCCATATCCTGGCCCTGATAGAAAGATGGCGATCGGCGTGGCCCCGAGGAAGACGGAGCGACGATCACATTTTCAGGACCGGCAGGAGAGGAGAGGTGGTACCGCCTTCCTGGCTTGAACAGGAGACCTCTGGATCCACAATCCAGCGCTCTAACCAACTGAGCTAAGGCGGCACTGGCGCGGGAATTAGCGCCAGCGCGCGTGGAATGCAACCCCCCTGCCCCGGTTTTGGACCCGCTTCCGCGAGGTCGTCCACCTTGCCCGGCGCGCGTCCCGGCGCTAGGGACATGCCAGCTTGGAAAGGAACCGACATGGGCATCGACACCGAACGCGACATCGAGGCGAACCTGCAGATCGGGCCGACCGATCAGGGCATGGTGCGACTGTTCATCGAGGCGGGCGCGACCGAGATCCCGATGGATTTCGACCCCGAGGAGGCCGAAGACATCGCCGAGGAGATCATGGCCGCCGCCCGCGCCGCGCGCGCGCTCAAGAAGAAAGGGTGATCGCCGGATCGCGCGCCTTGTGCCAGCGCAACGCGGCATGGCGCGCGAACTTCTGCAGCATCACCTTGCGCCGCGCGCCCGAGAGCTTGGCCTCGGGCGCCATGGTCACGATCTCGGCGTCATAGCCGTCGGCGATGATGACCCCCGTCTCCTCGGGCAGAAGCTCGCGCGGGAAATCGTCATCCACCGCCCAGAAATAGCGGTCGCAATAGTCGAGATAGCCCTGCCACTTGCGGTCGGAGGTGAAATCGGCCCGGCTCGACTTGCACTCAATCACCCATAATTCGCCCTTGGGGCCGAGCGCCATCACGTCGACGCGCAGGCCCGAGGCGGGCACGAATTCCTCGACGGTGACGAAGCCATGGCCCAGCAGGTGGCGGCAGACGCCGCGAGCGAGGATCTGGCCGGGCTGCGGCGCAGCGCGCGGGCGCGACAGCGCTTCGGTCGAAAGCGCGTCGTCCGGCAGGGCCGCGACGCGGCGCTCGCCCTTTTCCCAGTCGTCCCAGTCGTTCCATTCATCCGGCATGGGCGGCATCATGAACATATCGGCAACATGCTTCAAGACGCGAAAGCCCCGGCGCGGCCCCTTGTCACGCCCGGCGCGCGATCCTAGATGTGATCGCGGCGGGTTCTGCTCTTCTCGTGTCACGGTACAATTCCAGTGGCCTTAAGCAATTCCACGGGAGCTGGCTCTGTGCGGACCCTGGTTCGTTTACCTGGCGCCCACCTGTATATACAGGTCCCCGGGAATTTTCACCCCACGGTCGCTGCGGTTCCCGCCACATCATCCCCGCATGAAAAAGGGGCGCGGCCTGTGCCACGCCCTCCTGATCCTTCGGCCTCTAGGCGCTTCAGAACGCCTCGGGCCGCGCCTCCCGCGCCATGTGGTCGAGCACGCCATTGACGAATTTCGGCTCCTTGCCATCGGGATAGAACGCCTTCGCGATCTCCACGAACTCGACGATCACCACCTTGGGCGGCGTCACCTTGCCGAGGAACTCCGCGCCCGCCGCGCGAAACAGCGCGCGCAGCGTCGGATCGATCCGCGCGATCGGCCATTTCGCGACCAGCGCGCGATGCGTCATCTGGTCGATCTTGGCCTGCTCGTCGACCGCGCCCTCCATCAGGCCCCGGAAGGTGGCGAGGTCGCCCTCCTCCCATTCGCCTTCCTCGTAGGTTGCGCCGAAGCGGTGCGTCTCGAATTCGCGCATGACGCTATCGACGGACTGGCCAGAGGCTTCCATCTGGAATAGCGCCTGCACGGCATACATGCGCGATGTGGAGCGCATGCGCCGCTTCTGGTTGTTCGATTCGGCCATCAGCATTCTCCCAGCCGATCGGCGGTGAAGCCGAGGCCCTTGTCCTTGCGCCCGAGCTTGCGCGACAGCGCCACGAGATGCAGCGCCGCCGCGGCCGCGCCGCCGCCCTTGTTCTGGCCCTCCGGGTCGGCGCGCACGGCGGCCTGCTCGTAATTCTCGACCGTCAGGATGCCGTTGCCGATGCAGATCCCTTGCAGCCCGAGCAGCGTCAGCCCGCGCGAGCTGTCGTTGCACACGGTGTCGTAATGCGTGGTCTCGCCGCGGATCACGCAGCCAAGCGCGACGAACCCGTCATATTCGCCCATGCGCGCGGCGATGCCGATCGCCGAGGGCAACTCCAGCGCGCCGGGCATCTCGACGACCTCGTAGCTGCCGCCCACGGCCTCGACCTCGGCCATGGCACCGGCGACGAGCCCGTCGGCGATGTCCTTGTAATAGGGGGCGACGACGATGAGGATCTTCGGGGCCTCGTCGAAGGCGGGACGCGCGAGCGCGTGGTGGGTGGGGCCGGCCATCATCCGATCTCCGAGATCTTGCGGGTGCCGGTGATCTCGAGCCCGTAGGCGTCGAGCCCGACCACGCGGGGTTGGGGGGAATTGGTCAGAAGAACGATCTTCGACAGACCGAGCGCCGAGAGGATCTGCGCGCCGAGGCCGTATTGCCGCAGCACATGCGGCGAATGCTCCTCAGTGGTGGCGAGCTTCATGTGCAGATCGCGCAGCAGCACCAAGACGCCGCGCCCTTCGTCGGCGATGGCCTGCATGGCGTCGCCGAATTCGCGGGCCCGGCCCTTGGGCCCGGTGCCCACCACGTCGAGCATCGGATCGAGCGTGTGCATCCGCGTCAGCACCGGCGCGTCGCCCGAAAGGTCGCCCTTGATGAGCGCGATGTGCTCGGCACCTTGGGTGGTGTCGGTATAGACGCGCAGGGTCCAGTCGCCGCCGAACTCGCTTTGGATCTGCTGCTCGTCGCGCAGCTTCACGAGGTTGTCGTGGCGGCGGCGATAGGCGATCAGGTCGCTGATCGTGCCGATCTTGAGCGCGTGCTTCTGTGCGAAAGCCACGAGGTCGGGCAGACGGGCCATGGTCCCGTCCTCCTTCATGATCTCGCAGATCACGCCAGAGGGGTTGAGCCCGGCAAGCCGCGAGATGTCGACGGCCGCCTCGGTATGGCCCGCGCGCACCAGCACCCCGCCCTCGCGGGCGCGCAGCGGAAACACGTGGCCCGGCGTGGCGATGTCGGCGGCGGTCTTGGAGGCGTCGATGGCCACCGCGACGGTGAGCGCGCGGTCATGCGCCGAGATGCCCGTGGACACGCCCTCGCGCGCCTCGATCGACACCGTGAAGGCAGTCTCGTGGCGCGAAGAGTTGTTGGTGGACATGAGCGGCAGGCCCAGAGCGTCGATCCGCTCGCGCGGCAGCGACAGGCAGATCAATCCGCGCCCATGCGTGGCCATGAAGTTGATCGCATCGGGCGTGGCCATCTGCGCCGGGATCACCAGATCGCCCTCGTTCTCGCGGTCCTCGTGATCGACGAGAATGAACATGCGCCCGTTGCGCGCGTCGTTGATGATCTCCTCGATCGGGCTGATCGCGTCGGACCAGTCGCGCTCCACGGGGCCTGGGGTCTCGAAGCTTTCGGTCACTGGCGATTCCTGACGATTTTGGGGCCGGGGCGGGAATGTTGGTGCAGATAACGGCTGGGGGCGGTTTTGCAAAGCCCGCAAGGGCCCGCGCGGCGTTGACCTCGCGCAGAGAGATTGTGCGGCCATGTCCGCCCCGCGTGGCCTAGCGTGGGGGCCAGCAGGCGGTGGCCGCGCCGAGACCCGCGATCACCGCGTCGAGCGCCGCGCGCGGCGCGATGGCGAGCATCAGGGGCGCGGAAGGGCGCAGCACCACCCGCCCCGTCACCTGGTTCGACGTGCCGACCCGCCCGGCGGGCGAGAACCGGATGCCGTCCGTGGCCCAGCGCAGCCCCACGGAGGCGCAGCCCACCACTCCCATGGGAAACAGCGAAAAAGGCGTGCCCGGCACGAGGTCGAGCCCGATCTCGGGCGGGCACAAAAAGACGAGGCTTTCGGCCCCGATCAACAGGCAGCGCCGGTCGGGCCGCGCGGCCAGCACGTGGAACGCGGCCAGCTCGTGGTCGAGCCGCCCGCCGGTGAAGCCCACCGCCAGCACCAGCGGCGCGTCGATGTTGCGCAGGGCCTTGTCGAAATCGGTGCTGTCCTGCTCGGCGATCTCGTGCAGCCGGTCGGCATAGCGCGCCGCCGCCGCGCCGATGCTGTCCATGTCGCCGATCACGGCCTGCGGCGTCTGCCCCACGGCGGCGGCATGACGCGCGCCGCCATCGGCCGCCACGAGGATCGGCGCGCGCGCCAGCGCGAGCGCCAGATCCCCCTCGCCCAAGGACCCGCCGCCCAGCAAGGTAATCGCATCAATGCACTGGACAATTGCCATGCTCGCCCTTCATCATCGCCACAAGCCGAACGGTTCGCCGCAGTCTTGCCATGAAATCACCCCATGGCCACCCGGATCGCGGTCCTGATTCAAACCCATTCACTGCTACATCAGCGTGGACAGGGTAGAAAGCGAGCGCTGAGATGGTTGGATCAAGCAAGATACTTACGGTGTCCTACGGGACATTTTCCTGCACGTTGGAGGGGTTCGACGACTCCTTCGGCACGATGAAGGCCATTGCAGAGTATTTCCGCGATCTGGCATCGGACGACCGGTATTTCGGGGCCGAACCGCCGACGCCGGATGCCGAGATGCTGGCCCGCATCGCCGAACGCGAAGTGGCCCGCAGGGTCGAGGCCCGCACCGAGAGCAGCGGCATCGTGTTGCGCACCGGTCAGGCGCTGCCGCCCATGGCGCAACCTGCTCCTCAAGCGCAGCCCGCACAAGAGGCGCGACCCGCTGCCGAGCCGCAGCCTGCTCTTGCAGCGCAGCCTGTGGCGGAGAGCGTCGAATCGACCCGACATGCCGAGGCGGCTCCGGAACCGGCCGCACAGCCCGCCCCCCGTGCCGCCGAAGCGCCGCGTCAGGTCCAATCCGGGACGCCCGCTGTCGCGCCGGTCATGCCCGAGCCGGTCGATGCCGCGCCGGTCGAGACCGAGACGCAAGAGGCCGTAGCTGAGCCCGAAACCGAATGGTCCACACCGGCGCCGCAGACCGCTCGGCCGCGCACGGCGCAGGACGGCGATAGCGTCGCGGCCAAGCTGCAGCGCATCCGCGCCGTGGTTGGCCGCCAAACCGGTTTCGCCGACGACGAGGAGGAGGACATCGCCCCCGCCGCGCGGCGCCCCGCCGCCGGCATGTTCGACACCGCCCCCCAGCGTGCCGCTGCGCAGTCGTCGCGCTCCACCGAGAATGCCGCGAAAGCCCCTGCCCCCGTCGAGCAGACGGAAGAAGTTGGCACCGAGGCTCAGCCTGAGGCAACCGTTGCGCATCCGACGCGTGCCCGTGTCGTGCGGATGCGCAAGGCCGATTTCGACCGCGCCCTCGTTCGTGGCGAAGCCCACCGCATGATCGAAGCCGAAGCCGCGTCGATGCCGCCGGTATCGCACGAACAGCCCGATCCGGCCGCAGCCGAGACGGATGCGGCTGAACCGCAGGCCGCATTGAGCACCGCTGCGCCGCAGACGGCCCAGGCGGAGACCCGGTCCGACGGGGCGACGCCCGAGACCGATGATGCCGCAGCCCCCGAACACGTTGTCCCCGCGCAAGCCGAGCCTGCGGCAACGGCCGAACCGGACAGCGATCCTGCAACGCAGAGTGCCGCGCCCCGCACCGACGCCCAGCTTTCCGAGGATGCCGAACGCGCCCTTCTCGAGGAGCTCGCGGCGCTGGAGCGGGAAATGGGCTTCGATCAGGAGGGCCCGGCAAGCCAGGAGATCGCGCAGGCAGACGACGCCAAACAGAGCGAGCCTGCCTTCGATGAGGCCGCGCTCGACGCCCCCGACGAGACTCCGGCCGAGCCCGACCAAGCCGAAGAGGACCGGGCTGAGGACGATCAGGCCGAAGACGCCTTCGGCATGCCGAAGGAGTTCGTTTTCAACATCGACGACCGCTCTGACACGGAACGCGATGTTGCGCATGACCGACGCCATGAGGATGCGGCAAAAGCCGAGGGCGACACGCCCGAAGACGAAGATACCGGATCGGACCGTCCCCTCGGAGCGCAGTCGCTCGGCACCGACGAGGCGGACATGTCGCGCCTGATGTCGGCCACGGCCGAGCGGATGGACGATCCCGAGTCGGGCCGCCGCCGTGAGGCGATCTCGCAGCTCAAGGCCGCCGTCGCCGCCACCGAGGCGGCACGTCAACTGGGAGAGGTCGAGCAGCGCCAGAGCGCCGAAGAAGCCTTCCGGGACGATCTGCGTCAAGCCGTCCGCCCCCGGCGTCCCGTTCTGCCCGTGCAGGGCACCGAGACCGCCGATGCCGCCCCGCAGCCCCGCCCCGACCGGCCCCGCCCGGCGCCGCTCAAGCTCGTCGCCTCGCAGCGCGTCGACATCGCCGACGAGCCTGCCCAGAGCCGCAGCGTTCCCGTGCGGCCCCGCCGCGTCGCGGTCGCCGGGATCGAACCCGAGACCGAGAGCAGCCCCCGGACCGGTTCGGACGGCGCGCCTGAGGCGACGCCCGCCCCCCGGACCGTGGACAGCGCCTCTGCCGGTGCGGAGAGCTTCAGCGATTTCGCCACCCGGATGGGGGCGCATGATCTGGGCGATCTGCTGGAGGCCGCGGCGGCCTATACCGCTTTCGTCGAAGGAGCCGAGGACTTCTCGAGGCCGCAGTTGATGGACCGGGTGCGTGAGGTCTGCCCCGAGCCGATCAGCCGCGAGGACGGCCTGCGCAGTTTTGGCACGCTGTTGCGGCAGGGCATGCTCAAGCGGGTGCGCAGCGGCCGTTTCGCCGTCGCCTCGTCGAGCCGATTCAACCCCGAGCGCCGCGCCGGGTAAAGCGGTCCGGTCGCAGGCACTATCCCCAACGAAAAGGGCGGCACCGGAAGGCGCCGCCCTTTCTCGTCTCGACTACGAAAGACCGGATCAGCCGTCGTCGCGGTCTTCGTTCGGATCGGCCTTGCCGACGCCGAGAAAGATCCGCCGGAACGGCAAGGCCCAGAGAAAGCCCAAGCCCACGTAGATCGCCAGTTCCACGAGGATCGAGGGCCGGTCGAACAGCCCCACCAGCGTGATCGCCACGATGATGTAGCCCGGCAGGCCCACCAGCAGGATCAGCAGCGACAACCGTCGCCGCGCCTTGATCGAGAGCTTGCGCGCCATCAACCCCGCCCCCTCAATCCGCGAACGGATCGGTGACGAGGATCGTGTCGTCACGCTCGGGGCTGGTCGAAACCATGGCCACCGGGCACTGGATCAGCTCCTCGATACGGCGGATATACTTGATCGCCTGCGCCGGAAGATCGGCCCACGACCGCGCACCGGCGGTTGATTCCTGCCAGCCGGGCATCTCCTCATAAACCGGCACGCAACGCGCCTGACGGTCGGCGGCGGTCGGCAGGTAGTCGTAGCGTTCGCCATCCAGCTCGTAACCGGTGCAGATCTTGAGCGTCTCGAACCCGTCGAGCACGTCGAGCTTGGTCAGCGCGATGCCCGACACGCCGGAGGTCGCGCAGGTCTGGCGCACGAGGCAGGCGTCGAACCAGCCGCAGCGGCGCTTGCGGCCCGTGGTGGTGCCGAATTCGTGGCCGCGTTCGCCCAGACGCTGGCCGTCCTCGTCATGCAGTTCGGTCGGGAACGGACCTTCGCCGACGCGGGTGGTATAGGCCTTGACGATACCTAGCACGAAATCGATGGCATTCGGGCCGACGCCGGTGCCGGTGGCCGCCTGCCCCGCGATGACGTTCGAGGACGTCACGAAGGGATAGGTGCCGAAATCGATGTCCAGAAGCGCGCCCTGCGCGCCTTCGAACAGAATCCGCTGCCCGGCACGACGGCGCTCTGTCAGCACCTTCCAGACGGGTGCCGCGTATTTCAGGATCTCGGGCGCGATTTCGCGCAGCTGATCGAGCACGGCGTTGCGGTCGATCTCGGCCAAGCCGAGGCCCGCCCGCAGCGCGTTGTGATGCACGAGCGCCCGGTCGAGCCGCAGCTGAAGCGTCGCGTCGTCGGCGAGATCTGCGACGCGGATCGCACGGCGTCCGACCTTGTCCTCATAGGCGGGGCCGATGCCGCGCCCGGTGGTGCCGATCTTGGCGACGGTGCTGAGCCCTTCGCGCGCGCGGTCCAGTTCACCGTGGAACGGCAGGATCAACGGCGTGTTCTCGGCAATCATGAGCGTCTCGGGGGTGATCTCCACGCCTTGGCCGCGGATGCCCTCGATTTCCTTCAGCAGGTGCCACGGGTCGAGCACAACGCCGTTGCCGATGACCGAAAGCTTGCCGCCGCGCACCACGCCCGAGGGCAGCGCATGCAACTTGTAGACCTCGCCGCCGACGACCAGCGTATGGCCTGCGTTGTGACCGCCCTGAAAGCGCGCGATCACGTCCGCCCGCTCGGACAGCCAGTCCACGATCTTGCCCTTGCCCTCGTCGCCCCACTGGGTGCCGACGACCACCACATTCGCCATGGACGTACCCTCTCCGGTCTTGCAATCCGGCGTCCCTATAGCGCCGGGCGCGGCTTGGCGAAACCGCAAACTGGCTTTGACCCTCTCGCGGGCCCACTTCGGGGTTGCGACACGGGCCGCCCTCTTCTAGATACGGCGCGTTCCGCCACACCCCGTCGCTCGCAGAGGTCCGCATGGAAAACGTCGTTCTGATCGTCCACCTGATCCTCGCGCTGTCGCTGATCGGCGTGGTGCTGCTGCAGCGTTCCGAAGGGGGCGGCCTCGGCATGGGCGGCGGCGGTGGCGGCGTGATGTCGGGCCGGGCCGCGGCCACGGCACTGGGCAAGGTCACCTGGGGCCTCGCGGCGGCCTTCATCGTCACATCGATCGCACTGACGATCATCGCGGCCGAAAACTCGGCGGGCGGATCGGTACTTGACCGGTTGAGCGGCTCGGCACCGGCGCAGGACAGCGCACCCAGCACCGATCTCGGCGGTGGCAGCCTGTTGCCGCCCTCGGCCTCCGACGGACCCATCGTGCCGCAGGCCGAGTAAAGCCACCCACAACCACTGGGCGTCGGCCGAATTCGGCCACATGATCTTGCGCCCCCGGTTGCGGTCACGGGCCGAATCCGGGTATCCTCAAATCCCGTGATGCCGCGAAACCCACGTTTCGCGGCAGTCTTCCATTCGATGCTCATTCGACGATCACGGGGTACTTCCGACCATGGCGCGTTACATCTTCATCACCGGCGGCGTTGTCTCCTCGCTCGGCAAGGGACTGGCCTCGGCGGCGCTGGGTGCGCTCCTGCAGGCCCGCGGCTACACGGTCCGGCTGCGCAAGCTCGATCCCTATCTCAACGTCGATCCGGGCACGATGAGCCCGTTCGAGCACGGCGAGGTCTTCGTTACCGATGATGGCGCCGAGACCGATCTCGATCTGGGCCATTACGAGCGGTTCACCGGCGTTGCGGCACGGCGCACCGACTCGGTCTCGTCGGGGCGGATCTATTCGAACGTGCTCGAAAAGGAGCGCCGCGGCGACTACCTCGGCAAGACGATCCAAGTGATTCCGCACGTCACCAATGAGATCAAGGATTTCCTCTCGATCGGCGCCGATGAGGTCGATTTCCAGCTCTGCGAGATCGGTGGCACGGTCGGCGACATCGAGGGCCTGCCCTTCTTCGAGGCGATCCGGCAATTCGCGCAGGAGCGCCCGCGCGGTCAGTGCATCTTCATGCATCTCACCCTGCTGCCTTATGTCGCCGCCTCCGGAGAGCTGAAGACCAAACCGACGCAACACTCGGTCAAGGAGCTGCGCTCGATCGGCATCGCGCCCGACGTCCTGGTCTGCCGCTCCGAGCATCCGATCCCGGAAAAGGAGCGCGAAAAGATCGGTCTCTTCTGCAACGTGCGCAAGGAGAGCGTGATCGCGGCCTACGACCTCAAATCGATCTACGAGGCGCCGCTGGCCTATCACCGCGAGGGGCTCGACCAGGCCGTGCTCGACGCCTTCGGCATCGCGCCCGCGCCCAAGCCCAACCTCGCGCGCTGGCACGATGTGAACGACAGGCTGACCCATGCCGAGGGCGAAGTCCGCGTCGCCATCGTCGGCAAATACGTGCAGCTCGAGGACGCCTACAAGTCGATCAAGGAGGCGCTGACCCATGGCGGCATGGCCAACAAGGTCCGCGTCAAGGTCGAATGGGTCGACAGCGAAGTCTTCGACCGCGAGGACCCGGGCCCCTATCTCGAAGGCTACCACGCGATCCTCGTGCCCGGCGGCTTTGGCGAGCGCGGCACCGAGGGCAAGATCAAGACCGCGCAATTCGCACGAGAGCGCGGCATCCCCTATTTGGGGATCTGCCTCGGGATGCAGATGGCGGTGATCGAGGCGGCGCGCAACGTCGCGGGCTTCAAGACCGCCGGATCGGAAGAGTTCGATCATGAGGCGGGCAAGCGCCGGTTCGAGCCGGTGGTCTATCACCTCAAGGAATGGATCCAGGGCAACCACGTGGTCGAGCGCGCGATCGGCGACGACAAGGGCGGCACGATGCGCCTCGGCGCCTACACGGCGGCCCTGACGGAAGGCTCGAAGGTGGCCGAGGTTTACGGCGCCAGCCGCATCGAGGAGCGGCATCGCCACCGCTACGAGGTCGACACCAAGTACCGCGAGGCGCTCGAAGCCAAGGGCCTGTGCTTCTCGGGCATGTCGCCCGACGGCCGCCTGCCCGAGATCGTCGAGTGGAAGGATCATCCGTGGTTCATCGGCGTGCAGTTCCACCCCGAGCTGAAGTCCAAGCCCTTCGCGCCGCACCCGCTTTTTGCGGATTTCGTGCGCGCCGCCGTGGAAACCTCGCGGCTGGTCTGAGGCGAAACGCCGGATCGTGACAGGGCCGCTCCTTCGGGGGCGGCCCTTTGCGTCAGCGGTAGAGGATGAAGTAGAACTCGATCGCCTTGCGCGCGGTCAGATCGCGCTGGCACTCGGCACCGTAGATCACCCGGATCGAACCGCCACCCGCGCGGTCATAGGCGCGTCGGCATTCGGCATCCCGATCCTTGATCCATTGACGCTGCGCGGCAAGCAGGCGTTCCCAGCTGCCATTCGCCTGCGCCCGCGCCCGCATGGATCCCCACCAAGCGTTCAGCCAGCTGTCCCAAGCGCCGGCCTCGCGCATCACGCAATCGGCGATCTCGATCGTGGTCTGGCTGCGGCAGCCTCCCGCAATGATGTCCGTGCATTGCGACAGCACCTGCGACCGCGAGCCACGCGCGGCGGCGGCCTGCACGCAGGCGCCGACGCGCGACACCTCCTCGCGGCTGGGTGTCGTCTGGGCGGTGGCGGGCCCGCCGAAGGCGAGCGCCGCAAGAAGGATGGCAAGACGAAACATGGGAAGAGCCCTCCCGTTACCGATGACATAGGCTCCAAGCCTACCACGGATGAGGGTTTTTCCCGCCAGCAAAGAGGCCGCGTGGCGCGGCGCCGCCTCAGAACCGGAAATCGACCTCTCGGGTGAGACCCAGCCGCGCGCCGAACTGGTCGTCGTCGAGGCTGATCGGGCTGTCGGCGGCGTCGTTCATCAGCCGTTCGTAGGTCACGGCCCCGTCGAGGCCCCAGCTGTCGCTGAACTCGTAGATCGCGCCCAGCTCGGCCCCGGCCGAGATCAGGCCGCCATCGGCGGTGTAGCCCGGCGTGCCGAAATAGGTCTGTGCATAATCGTCGTCACCAAACAGCACGCGCGGGCCCGCGCGCAGCGTCAGCCGGTCGGAGGGGCGCAGATAGGCGTCGGCCCCAAGCTCGGCCACGTAGCTTTCATGTCCGCCGAACCCGCGCCGCACATCGGCGAAGACGCCGAAGCTCTCGGTGTCGTAGGAGGCGCCCAGACCCAATTCGAGCGCGGCGTCGATATCGTCGAGCCCGGCCACGTTCTCGACGTCGCTGCCCTCGCGCTCCCCGATGTAGCGAAACGAGCCGCGCAGGCCGAAGCCTGTGGAGACAAAGCCCGGATCGTCGTTGCCGATGTCGAACGGGCCGAACCGCAGCCGGTCGAGCGCGAAGCCCAGATCCGGCCCAACCTCGTATTCGTCCGAGCCGAAATAGGTGGGCGAAGCCGCCAGACCGCCGCGCAGAGTGAAGCCCAGCGCCCGGCCCGGTGCTGCCGGAGCGGGCACGATCATCGGTTCGACCATCGGCTGGTCGAGCGCGCCGGCCATGGCGGGGAGCGGGGAAAGAGCGAGAGCGGCAAGCAGGAGGCGGCGCATGGGCGGGTCCTTTCGGGTGGATCTAGTCTAGCAGATACGTCGCGTGCGCCGGTAAGCAAATCTTGCGCGCAGTTCGCCGCCGGGCGTGGCGCGCGGGCCACGGCTTGCCCCGCCCCCGCCCCGCCGCTAGTCGGTGAGGTGTCGCCGAGGGGCCGAAGGAGACGTTCATGCTGTCCTACCAGCACGCCTATCACGCGGGAAACCTCGCCGATGTGCACAAGCACGCCGCGCTCGCGTGGATGCTCGACTACATGGGCCGCAAACCCAAGCCCCTGAGCTATCTCGAGAGCCATGCGGGCCGCGCGCTCTACCGGCTCGACGCGTCAGAGGCCGCCAAGACCGGCGAGGCGGCGCAGGGCGTGGAGCGCGTGGCGGGATGGTTCGACACGCAGCACCCCTATCGCCGCACGCTGGAGGCGACCCGCGCGGAACATGGCGCCAGAGCCTACCCCGGATCGCCCGAGATTGCAGCAAGGCTTCTGCGCGCAAGCGATGCGATGCACCTCGCCGAGTTGCACCCGCAGGAGCACGCGGCGCTGGCCGCACATTTGGGTGACCGGGCCAAGGTGCACCGCCGCGACGGAATCGAGATGGCGGTGGCGCTGACCCCGCCCGAGCCGAGACGCGGCCTGCTGCTCATCGATCCGAGCTGGGAGATCAAGGAGGATTACCGCGCCATTCCGCAGGCGATCCGCCGCATCTCCAAGAAATGGGGCGTGGGCACGATTGTGCTGTGGTACCCGATCCTGCGCGACCGGCCCCATGCCCCGATGCTGCGCGCGTTGGGGCGCGATATCGCTGATGGCGTGCGCCACGAGGTCGCCTTTCCGCCCGCGCGGGAGGGTCACGGCATGACCGGTTCGGGGCTTTTCGTAGTGAACCCGCCGTTCGGCTTTCACGAACAGGCGCAATGGCTCTCGGCGCGCTTTGCCTCGCTGGCCCCGCAGCCCTGACGCCCGGCCTCGTGATCCCAAGGGCCTTCCCCTCGCCGCAGGGCCTTCTATATTGGCCCCATGTTCGCAGATCTCCTCCGCCGCCTTACCGATCCCGCGCCCGAGCGCCTTCCCGATGCCGACGCGCGTCTTGCACTCGGCGCGCTGCTGGTGCGCCTCGCACGTGCCGATGGCCATTACAGCCCCGAGGAGGCGCGGCGCATCCTGCGCATCCTGCGCACCCGCTACGCGCTGGACGAGGCCGAGGCCGAGGCCCTGCGCGCCGATTGCGAGGTGATGGAGGCCGAGGCCCCCGACACCGTGCGTTTCACCCGCGCCATCAAGGACGCGGTGTCCTACGAGGACCGCGAGGCGGTGATCGAAGCGCTTTGGGAGATCGCACTCGCCGATGGGCAGCGCGAGGCCGAGGAGGACGCGCTGATGCGCATGGTGGCCCCGATGCTGGGCGTGTCGGACCCCGACAGCGCCCGCGCGCGGCAGCGCGCCGCCGGACGGATGCAGGGCTGAGCGAAACCGGTTTTCCGTGGCGTAGCTGACGCCGGGGCAGAGGCGCAGTCCCCGTTGCATTTCGTGTGAAACTGTCCCCTACTCGGTCGCCAGACAGGGGACATGAGAGCACGTGAGCGACAGCAAGCCGGTCATTGAAATCCGCAATCTGCACAAGTCCTACGGGACGCTCGAAGTGCTCAAGGGCGTGGACATCACCGCGCCCGCCGGGCACGTCGTGTCGATGATCGGATCGTCGGGATCGGGCAAGTCGACGCTGCTGCGCTGCTGCAACCTTCTGGAGGACAGCCAGCAGGGCGACGTGATCTTCGAGGGCGAGCCGGTGCGCTGGAAGGGCAAGGGCCTCGATCGCCGCCCGGCCGATGCGAAACAGGTCACCCGGATCCGCACCAACCTTGCCATGGTGTTCCAGCAGTTCAACCTCTGGGCACATATGACGATCCTGCAGAACGTCATGGAGGCGCCGGTGACGGTGCTGGGTCGGCCCCGCGCCGAAGTCGAGGCCAAGGCCCGCGAGTACCTTGCCAAAGTCGGCATCGGCGACAAGGCCGACGCTTGGCCCGCGCAGCTTTCTGGTGGCCAGCAGCAGCGCGCCGCGATCGCCCGCGCGCTGTGCATGGAGCCGCGCGCCCTGTTGTTCGACGAGCCGACAAGCGCGCTCGACCCCGAGCTGGAGCAGGAGGTGGTGCGGGTGATCAAGGATCTGGCCGAGGAGGGCCGTACCATGATCATCGTCACCCATGATATGCGCATGGCGCATGACGTGGCCGATCACGTGGTGTTCCTGCACAAGGGGTTGATCGAGGAGCAAGGCCCGCCCGCCGAGCTGTTCGGCAACCCGAAATCCGAGCGGCTGCGGCAGTTCCTGTCGCACTCCGCCCCGCATCCGCAGCCCGCCTGAGAGCGGGCACGGCCCTTTCCCCAACAGGAGACCACAACACGATGAAGACCCTGATCCTTTCGACCGCGCTTCTGGCGCTGGGCTCCGGCGCCGCGCTGGCCGAGAGCCACATGCAGACCGTTCGTCTGGGCACCGAGGGCGCCTACCCTCCGTACAACTTCCTCAACGATGCGGGCGAGGTCGACGGCTTCGAGCGCGAGGTTGGCGACGAGATCTGCGCGCGCGCCGAGCAGACCTGCGAATGGGTTACCAACGACTGGGATTCGATCATCCCCAACCTCGTATCGGGCAACTACGACACGATCATCGCCGGGATGAGCATCACCGACGAGCGTGACGAGGTCATCGACTTCACCCAGAACTACTTCCCGCCCGCCGCCTCGGCCTATGCCGCGCCCTCCGAGGACGTGGACCTGACCGGCGGCGTCGTCTCGGCGCAGGCCACCACTATTCAAGCCAGCCATGTCGCCGACAGCGGCGCGGCGCTTCTGGAGTTCGCCACCCCCGACGAAGCGGTGGCCGCGGTGCGCAACGGCGAGGCCGACGCGATCTTCGCCGACAAGGATTTCCTCGTGCCGATCGTCGAGGCGTCGGGTGGCGAGCTGATGTTCGTGGGCGACGACGTGCCTCTCGGTGACGGCATCGGTGTCGGCCTGCGCGAGAGCGACGGCGAACTGCGCGACAAGCTCGACGCGGCGATCCAGTCGATGAAGGATGACGGCTCGCTCAACGAGCTGCTGATCAAGTGGTTCGGCGAAGAGACCCAGACCTTCGAATAAGCCTATCCGCCGAATGACAACCGGGGCGGCCCCGCGCCGCCCCGATCGAAAGCTCCCATGTTCGCATCCTGCGCCGATCCCGAAACCCTCTCCGGCCTGAGCTGGCTCTGGTGCTACCTGACCACGGGCAAGCATCTCGCCTTCTACGGGGCCTTCGGCACCGTGCTGCTGCTGCTTGCGGTGACAGCCCCCGTGGCGCTGGCCTTCGGCTTTGGCGGCGCGGTGGCGGCGCGGTCGCGTATCGCGCCGCTGTACTGGCTGGGCCGCGCTTATATCGCCGTGGTGCGCGGCGTGCCCGACATCGCCTTCTTCCTGTTCTTCGTGATCGCGCTCGATCAGGGCATCGAATGGCTGCGCCACAAGGCCAAGTGCCCCGACTGGGATCAGCCGATCCGGCAAGGCAGCGACTTCGTCGTCTGCGCCGAGGCCAAGATGCCGCTCTCGACCTCGGCCCAATGGGTGCACGAGGTCTATGGCTTCTGGCTCGCCGTCTTCACCTTCGCCCTCGTCTTCGGCGCTTTCGCCGCCAACGTACTCTACGGTGCGATGCGTGCCGTGCCGCAGGCGCAGATCGAGACCGCCGAGGCTTACGGCATGACCCGCCGTCAGGTGTTTCGCCGCATCACCGTGCCGCAGATGTGGGTCTATGCCCTGCCCGGCCTGTCGAACCTCTGGATGGTGCTGATCAAGGCCTCGCCGCTGCTGTTCCTTCTGGGCGTCGAGGACATCGTCTACTGGGCGCGCGAACTGGGTTCGACCAAGACGCCGCAATTCACTGCCTATCCGCATGGCGACTGGCGGATGTGGTACTTCCTGTTCCTTCTGGTGTTCTACCTCGCCTTCACCCGGATCTCCGAGATCGTGCTCGACCGGATCATGCTGCGGCTTACCCATGGGCAGGCGACGCTTGGAAGCCACAAGCGCACCGGCCCCGTCGGCATAAACAAGGCGGGCCCGCCATGAGCTGCTACGACACCCTCATGGAGTACGGGCTGCGCTCGCTGGGCTATGGGGAGCGGCTGCTGCCGCGCTCGGACTTCACGCTGTGCCAGCAGGTCGTGCTGATCGGCTCGGGCATGATCTGGAACGTCTATTTCGGCGTCGTGGCGCTCTTGTCGGGCTTTGCGCTGGCCACCGCTCTCGCGGTGGGCAAGGCGTCGCGCTCGGCATGGTTCCGCAAGCCCGCCCAATGGGTGATCTTCCTGTTTCGCGGCTCGCCGCTCTTCATTCAGTTCTTCTTCGCCTATTTCCTGTTCTTGTCGCTCAAGGGGCAGGTTCCGGCCTTCGACGCGCTGACCTCGGCATGGCTGGGCGCGGCCGTGGTGCTGTTCTTCAACACCGCCGCCTATTCGGGCGAAATTTTCTACGGCGCGCTGCAATCGGTCCCGAAGGGCGAGGTCGAGGCCGCCGACGCCTACGGGCTGTCGGGCTGGTCCAAGTTCCGCCGCGTGGTCTGGCCCACGACGCTCAGGCTGGCATGGCCCGCCTATACCAACGAGGCGATCTTCCTGTTCCATGCGACGACGCTGGTGTTCTTCTCCGGCTTTCCGGCCTCGCGGCAGCAAGGCGACGCGCTTTACTATGCCTCGTATTTCGCGGACAAGACCTTCAACCCCTTCGTGCCCTATCCGATCCTAGCGGGATATTTCATCCTGCTGACCTTGGTGGTGATCGGCGTGATGGGGCTGATCGGGCGCCGTCTCAACCGACATCTCCCCGATGCCGCCGGCGCCCGGCGACGCGGTGGTTTCAGGACGATATTCAGATGAGCTGGCTCGACGAGCATCCCGATGTCCGCAACATCCGCGTCGGTGCCGCCGACCTCAACGGTCAGGCCCGCGGCAAGCGCGTGCCCGTCCGCTTCGCGCGCAAGATCGAGGAGGAAGGCACGCGATTTCCGCTTTCGGTGCTGAACCTCGACATCTGGGGCGAGGACGTGGAGGACAGCCCGCTGGTGTTCGAGATCGGCGACCCCGACGGCGTGCTGCGCCCGACCGAGCGCGGCTATGTGCCGATGCCGTGGCTGTCGATCCCCTCGGCGCTTCTGCCCTTGTGGATGTACACCGAGGATGGCGAGCCCTTTGACGGCGATCCGCGCCACGCGCTGGGCCGCGTCGTCGAGCGTTACAAGGCGCGCGGGCTGAACCCTGTGGTGGCGACCGAGATGGAGTTCTATCTCATCGACGACAGCGGCAAGGAGATCCGCCAGCCCAAGAGCCCGCGCTCGGGCAAGCGCCGTGCCGGGGCCGACATCCTGAGCCTGCGCGCACTCGATGCCTTCGACATCTTCTTCAACGATCTCTACGACGCCTGCGAGCTGATGGACATTCCCGCCGAGGCGGCGATCTCCGAGGTGGGGCTGGGCCAGTTCGAGGTCAACCTGATGCACGTCCCGGACGCGCTCAAGGCCGCCGACGACGCATGGCTGTTCAAGATGCTGGTGCGCGGGCTGGCGCGCAAGCACGGCATGGCCGCGAGCTTCATGGCGAAACCCTATGAGGAGTTTGCCGGAAACGGGCTGCACACCCATTTCTCGGTGCTCGACGAGGCCGGAAACAACATCTTCGCCGATGGCAGCCATGACGGCACGCCGGTGCTGCGCCATGCCATCGCGGGCTGTCTCAAGGGCATCCCCGACTGCGCTCTGGCCTTCGCGCCGCATGCCAACAGCTATGACCGGCTGGTGCCCGACAGCCATGCGCCCACCGGCATCTGCTGGGCCTATGACAACCGCACCGCTTCGGTGCGCGTGCCCGGCGGATCGCCCGCCGCGCGGCGGATCGAACACCGGGTCGCGGGGGGCGACGTGAACCCCTATTTATTCCTCGCCGCCGTGCTCGGCTCGGCGCTGGTCGGCATCGAGGACGCGATGACCCCGCCCCCGCCCATCGTCGGCAACGCCTACGAGCAGGAAATGGCGCAGATCCCGCAGACCTGGGGCGCCGCGATCGACGCCTTCGAGAATTCGGAGATGGTCCGGCGCATCTTTCCGCAGCTCCTGATCGACAATCTGGTGATGACCAAGCGCCAGGAGCTGCACTACATGGCCGAGCTCAGCCCCGACCAGCAACTCGAGCTCTATCTCGACACGGTCTGATCCGCTTGCCCCGGCCCCTCTCGCGGACTAGCTTCCGGGTATTCCTAGACACGGTGCTTCATGCAGATCGGCATTCTTGAGACCGGCCACGCGCCAGACGCGCTGCGGCCGGAGCTTGGCGACTATTCGGACCTGTTCGAGCGGCTGCTCGATGGGCATGGCTTCGTCTTCCGCCGCTACGACGTGGAGGCGATGGATTTCCCCCGAAGCGTTGGGGAGTGCGACGGCTGGCTCATCACCGGCTCCCGGCATGGCGCCTATGAGGATCACGCCTTCATCGCGCCCCTGGAGGCGCTGATCCGCAAGATCCACGCCGCTGGGACACCGCTCGTCGGCGTCTGCTTCGGCCATCAGATCATCGCCCAAGCCCTTGGCGGCCGGGTCGAGAAATTCGTCGGCGGCTGGTCGGTGGGCCGCAAGAGCTATGATTTCGAGGGGCGCGAGATCGCGCTCAACGCCTGGCATCAGGACCAGGTGGTGACGCTGCCCGAGGGGGCGCGGATCTGTGCGGCCAACGACTTTTGCGCCCATGCCGCACTGGCTTGGGGCGATCATGTCTTCACCGTGCAGCCTCACCCCGAGTTCGGCGCGCGCTTCATCGAAGGTCTCGCCACGACCCGCGCCATCGGCGTCGTGCCGCAAGAGCACATCGACCACGCGCTCGCCAACCTCGACAAGCCGGTGGACGCCGATGTTCTGGCCGAGCGCATGGCCCGCGTGCTGAAGGGGGCCGCATGAGCTGGATCGACGAGATCCCCGAAGCCGCCCGCCTCTATCTCGATCAGCACCGCCTCGACGAGGTGGAATGCGTGATCGCCGATCTGCCGGGCATTGCCCGTGGCAAGGCGGTCCCCGCGGCCAAGTGGGAGCGCCAGCAGTTCTTCCACCTGCCCAACTCGATCTTCTTTCAAACGATCACCGGTGACTGGGGCGAGGCGGCGGGCCCCGAGGGCTTTGTCGAGCCCGACATGGTGCTGCGGCCCGACCTCGCCACAACCACCGCCGCGCCGTGGGCCGCCGATGGCACGCTGCAGGTGATCCACGACGCCTATGACCAGAAGGGCCGCCCCGTCGGATGTTCGCCGCGCAACGTGCTCAAGCGCGTGGTCGATCTCTACAAGGCCGAGGGCTGGACCCCGGTGATCGCGCCGGAGATGGAGTTCTATCTCGTCGGTCGCAACGTCGATCCGGCCAAGGCGATCGAGCCGATGCTGGGCCGCACCGGTCGCCCTGCCGCTGCGCGGCAGGCCTATTCGATGACCGCCGTGGACGAATACGGCCCCGTGATCGACGACATCTACGAATATGCCGAGATACAGGGCTTCGAGATCGACGGTATCACGCAGGAGGGCGGCGCGGGCCAGCTCGAGATCAACCTGCGCCATGGCGATCCGGTGAAGCTCGCCGACGAGGTGTTCTTCTTCAAGCGGCTGATCCGCGAGGCGGCGCTCAAGCATGACTGCTTCGCCACCTTCATGGCCAAGCCGATCGAGGGCGAGCCCGGATCGGCGATGCATGTCCACCACTCGATCATCGACGCCAAGGGGCGCAACCTGTTCACCGGGCCGCAGGGTGGCGAGACCGACGCCTTCTTCAACTTCATCGGTGGCCTGCAGGAGCATATGCCGAGCGTGATCGCGATGATCGCGCCCTATGTGAACTCGTTCCGCCGCTACGTGCGCGACCACGCCGCCCCGATCAATCTCGAATGGGGCCGCGACAACCGCACCACCGGCATCCGCGTGCCGATCTCGCCGCCGCAAGCGCGCCGCGTGGAAAACCGGCTCGCCGGGATGGACTGCAACCCGTATCTCTGCATCGCCGCCTCCCTGGCCTGCGGATATCTGGGCATGAAAAACGAGATCTGGCCGGACAAGCGGTTCCGAGGCGACGCCTACGAGGCCGCCGACGAGATCCCGCAGGGGCTCTATGCCGCACTCGACCTCTTCGACAGCGCCAAGGAACTGCACGACGTGCTGGGGCCCGAGTTCGTGCGCGTCTACTCGATCGTCAAGCGCGCCGAATACAACGAGTTCCTGCAGGTGATCAGCCCGTGGGAGCGCCAGCACCTGCTGCTCAACGTATGAACCCGCTTTATCGCAACGACCGCCCCGGCCAGATGCCGCGCAGCTGGTATGCCGCCACGGCCGAGCCGGTGGCCGACCGCGCGCCACTCAACCACGACCGCCGCTGCGACGTGGCCATTGTCGGCGCGGGCTTCACCGGTCTCTGGGCCGCGCTGACGGCGGCGCGCGCCGGGCTCGATGTCGTCGTGCTCGACGCGCATCGCGCGGGCTTCGGCGCCTCGGGGCGCAATGGCGGTCAGGTCGGGTCGGGCTTCAACAAGGGGCAGCTCTGGCTGGAGCAACGATTGGGCGAAAGCCCCGCCCGGCAGCTTTGGGACCTCGCCGAGGAGGCCAAACGCCAGCTGCGCGAGTTCTGCGAGACCCACGCGCCCGAGGCTCGCTACCTGCCCGGCGTGGTGCATGGGGCCTATTCCACGAAGGAGGCCGAGGCCGACCGAGCCGAGGCCGAGCACCTCTCGCACGCCTATGGCTATGACGCGATCCAACCATTGGGCCGAGACAAGATCCGCGGGATCGTGAAGACCGAGGCCTATCACGGCGGCCTCATAGACGAGGGCGCGGGGCATCTGCACCCGCTGCGCTATGCCCGCGCGCTGGCGCGCGAGGCCGAGGCCGCCGGGGCCACGATCCACGAGCTGACCGAGGTCACCCGCGTCGAGCGCGGCGAACCGGCAGTGCTGCACACGCCCCATGGCCGCGTGACGGCAGACCACGTGATCCTTGCCGGCAACGGCTACCTCCCCGGCATCATGCCCGAGGTCGCGGCGAAAGTGATGCCGATCAACAGCTTCATCGCCGCGACCGAACCGCTCGGGGATCGCTGGCGCGAGGTGCTGTCGCGCGACATCGCGGTGGCCGATTCGCGTTTCGTGGTGAACTACTACCGCATGACCGAGGATCGCCGTTTTCTCTTTGGCGGACGCGAAAGCTATTCTATCGGCTTTCCGACCGACATCACCACCAAGCTGCGCGCGCGGATGCAGAGCCTGTTCCCGCAACTCTCGGACATGCGCATCGACAATGTCTGGGGCGGCACGCTGGGCATCACCATGTCGCGCCTGCCCTCGTTGCAACGCATCAGTCCCAACATCCTTTCGGGCGCGGGGTTTTCGGGGCACGGCGTGGCGCTGTCGGGCATGGCGGGCCGCGTCATGGCCGAGGCGGTCGCGGGGCAAGCCGGGCAGTTCGACACCTTTTCGCGCCTGCCGGTGCCCGAGTTTCCGGGCGGCGCAGACTGGCGCGCGCCGCTGCTGACGCTGGCGATGACATGGTTTTCGCTGCGTGACAGGCTCGGGGTCTAGCCGCTCGCCATCCCGGCCAGCATCGCGCCGAGTGCTACGAAGTGGATCAGCATGATCGCCCGGTCGTTCCAGATGAACCCCATGGCGAGCCAGCCCACCACACCGCCAAGAAACAGGTAGAGATTAAGCGGTGTGACGTCGAAGGCGGTCGCGGCATAACCCGCGATCTGGATCACGCTGGCGATCCATTTCACCATGAAGGCGACCCGGGGATCGCGCCAGAAGGCACGCCGCGAAGGCCTGTCGGGCATGGTGCATTCGATATTTTCTACCGTCACGAAGCTCTCCCGAGTGGCGTGTCGAGGCCGCCCCGAGCGGCCCGTTGTCATATCAGGTAATCGCGTTAGGCTGTCGTGACGATTCAGAAGCACTACAGCCTGTCAGTAGAAAACCTATCATGTCGCGCCGCACCGCCCTGCCCCCGCTCAATGCCCTGCGCGCCTTCGAGGCGGCGGGCCGGCACTTGACCTTCCGCGCCGCTGCCGATGAACTGGGCGTCACCCAAGGGGCGGTGGCGCAGCATGTGCGCGGGCTCGAGGCGCAGATGGGACTGCGGATGTTCCTGCGCGAGGCGCGCGGGCTGTCGCTGACCGAAGAGGGCCGCGCCTACCATGCCGCCGTTTCGCAGGCCTTTGCACAACTGTCGGAGGCGACGGCGCGGCTCAGGCCCGCACCGGGGCATGTCACCATCTCGGTGACGCCGACTTTCGCTTCCAAATGGCTCATCCCTCGCCTGCCCGGTTTCGGTACCGCCCATCCCGAGATCGATCTCAGGGTCATGGCGACCGAGCGGGTGACCAGCTTTCATTCCGACGGGATCGACCTTGCCGTTCGGCAGGGCGAGCCGCCCTTCGGCGCCAGCATCCGCGCCGACCCGCTGTTCCGCCAGGAGATCCTTGCAGTCTGCGCGCCCGACATGACCCCCGGCATCGCCCCGCCCTTCGGTCCCGAGACCCTGTCCGCCCTTACGCTCCTGCATGATACGCACGACCTTTGGCCGCGCTACCTGCGCGAGGCTTTTCCCGGCATGCGCGCTGCCCACCCCCGCGGCATCCGCTTCAGCCAGACCACGCTCGGGCTCGACGCGGCGCTGGCGGGACAGGGCGTGGCGCTGGCGAGCCGGTTCCTCGTGGACCGCGACCTCACTGCCGGTCGGCTGGTACAGGCGATGGGTCATGTGCTCCGGGGGCGGCGCGATTTCTACCTGCTGGCCTCGCGAAGCCGTATGTTGCCTGCCACGGCGGCGGCGCGCGACTGGCTGTTGGTACAGGCCGATCCATAACGAAAAGGCCGCGCTCCTTGCGGAACGCGGCCCTGAATTCCGTCGGAACGGCTCAGATCATTTGATCTTGCCTTCCTTGTATTCGACATGCTCGCGCTTGACGGGGTCGTACTTCCGCACGACCATCTTCTCGGTCATGGTGCGGGCGTTCTTCTTGGTCACGTAGAAGTGGCCGGTCCCCGCGGTCGAGTTCAGGCGGATCTTGATCGTCGTCGGCTTCGCCATGGTCGTCTCTCCTGCTCGCGGGGCGTGCGCGTTGACGGCGCCCGCGTGAATACGTCTGAGACCCGGCTTTTAACCGCGCGCGAGGCGCTGTCAACCGGGAAACGGGCCGGGATGACCCATGGTCGATTTGCGCGGATGGCCTGTAAGCCGGATTCTGTCCCGGGGTCGCCCCCGGCGATGACCATTCATCTCGACACCCTGTTACCAGAGCGCCTGAAGCTGCCAACCCGGACCTCTCGGGGTCAGGCGTCCCTGCGGCGATATCCGGCATACCCGGATCAGCACCCGCGCGAGGTCCCTATTTGGCATTGCTCCCGGTGGGGCTTGCCGTGCCGGTCCGGTTGCCCGTCCCGCGGTGGGCTCTTACCCCACCGTTTCACCCTTACCCCGGTTCCGACGAAGGCGAACCTTCGACGCATTGACCGGGGCGGTCTGTTCTCTGTGGCGCTTTCCCTCGGGTTGCCCCGGCCGGGCGTTACCCGGCACCGTGCCTTGTGGAGTCCGGACTTTCCTCGAACCTGTGAAGGCCCGCGGCCATCCAGCCATCCGCGCCCTCGTGGCCTATGCCGCGGGCGCGTCCCGGTCAACGGGAAAGCGCGCGGCGAGATCGGCGATCAGCGCCATGTCGGCGGCCTCGACCGGCCCGTGGGCACGTGGGCGAAACCGCAGGCGAAAGGCCCTGAGCCGCAGCTCGTGAGACGCCTCGGCGGTATAGCCGAACCGCCGCGCCAGATCGTCGAAGCCGGAGGACGAGACGGGCGGCGCCTGCCCCCTCTCGGGCCAGACCGACAGCCCGTGCTGCGCGAGGCGGCGCCAGTCGAAGCGCGGTCCGGGATCGTCCTTGCGGCCCGGCGCCATGTCGGAATGGCCGATCACCCGTTCGGGACGGATCGACCAGCGCGCCATGATCTCTCCGAGCAACTCCTCGAGCGCCGCCATCTGCGGTCCGGCGAAGGGATGGTCGCCCCGGTTGTAGAGCTCGATGCCGATGGAGCGGGAGTTCACGTCGCTCACGCCGCCCCAGCGCCCCTCCCCGGCATGCCAGGCGCGCAGATCTTCGGGCACCAGCCCAGTGACCGCGCCGCTGCCGGAGATCAGCCAATGCGCCGAAACCTCGGCCTCGGGATCGCACAGCCGCGCCAGCGCCTCGTCATGGCTGGTCATGGCAGTATAGTGGATCACCACGAGATCGGGCCGCGCGCCAAGGCGTCGCGGCCCGTGATTCGGCGACAGCGGCATCTGTGCCCTAGCGGCCGACCGCCGCGAGGAACGGCGCCGGGTCCCAGCCACAGGCAAAGCCGTCGCCATCGGGGTCGATGCCCTTGGGATCGCGCTCGGGGCCGCCACGCGCCAGGAAGTCGCGCTGCGCCTCGTCGGGTGAGCGGTAGGCGGCGCAGTTGCGCTCGAACCGGTTGCCCATGGTCCCGAGCACGAAGCGCGAATACCACTCCTGCCCGCGCTTGTTGGGGGCGTTCAGCGCGTATTCGACGATGTTCGGCCCGGTGTCGCCCGCACGCTGCGGCAGCGCGGTGGGCTGGATCACCTGATAGGCGGCAGCCTGCTGGGCGCGGCGCTCGGCATCGGATTGGATCGTCTCGCGGCCCGCCACGGCGTCGAAGCTCTGCTCGTCGGAGATCGCGGCGCCGTTGGCGGTCGGCATCGCGTTGGTCGGGCTGGCCTGCACGCCGCCGCGCCGCTCGAGGTCCTGCCCCGAAGCCGCGCCGATGCCCGCCGCCGACAGCTCGGTGCTGGCGATGGCACCACCCGCCGGCGCGCCGAAGCTGGCGGGCTGATCGCCGAAGGTGCCGGTCAGCTGCGCCTCGCGCATCGCGGCGCCGCTGTCGGGCACGCGCGGCGCGCAGGCCGCCAAGGTCAGCCCGGCGCAGGCCAGAGCCAGGATTTTCGTTCGAGAGGCAAGCGGTTTCACGGCGACACTCCGGGCCCTGATCTGATCAACTGCGCCGTTACCACCATTTCGCGGGCTTGGAAACGAAACCTGCGGCCTGCTCGAGCGCATAGGCGGTGTTCAGGAGATCGCCCTCCTCCCACGGCCGCCCGATCAGCTGCAGGCCTAGCGGCAGGCCCTTGTGATCGAGACCTGCGGGCACCGAGATCCCCGGCAGACCGGCGAGGTTCACCGTCACGGTGAACACGTCGTTGAGATACATCTGCACCGGGTCGGCGTCCTTCATCGCGCCGATTCCGAAGGCCGAAGACGGCGTCGCGGGCGTCAGGATCGCGTCGACCCCTTCGGCGAAAACCTGATCGAAGTCGCGCTTGATCAGCGCGCGCACCTTGCGGGCCTGGTTGTAGTAGGCGTCGTAGAAGCCTGCAGACAGCACGTAGGTGCCGACCATGATGCGGCGCTGCACCTCCGGGCCAAAGCCCTCGGCCCGGGTTTTCTCGTACATTTCGGTGATGCCGTCGCCCTGCGCGAGCTTGGCGCGGTGGCCAAAGCGCACGCCGTCATAGCGCGCGAGGTTCGAGGATGCCTCAGCGGGGGCGATCACGTAATAGGCTGGCAGCGCGTATTTCGTGTGCGGCAGCGAGATGTCACGGATCAGGGCACCGGCATCTCGCAGCATCTCGGTGCCGCGGGTCCAGAGCGTCTCGATCTCGCCCGGCATTCCGTCGACATGATATTCGCGCGGGATGCCGATCACCTTGCCGCGGATGTCGCTGGTCAGCATCGCCTCGAAATCGGGCACAGGCAGATCGGCGGAGGTCGAATCGCGGGGGTCGTGACCCGACATGGCGCGCAGCATGATCGCCGCATCACGCACGTCGCGGGTCATCGGCCCGGCCTGATCGAGCGATGAGGCGAAGGCGATGATGCCGAAGCGCGAGCAGCGCCCATAGGTCGGCTTGATGCCGGTGATGCCGGTGAAGGCCGCCGGTTGCCGGATCGAACCGCCGGTGTCGGTGCCGGTGGCCCCGAGGCAGAGATCGGCGGCCACGGCGGCGGCTGAGCCGCCCGAGGAGCCGCCAGGCGTCAGATCGACGCCATCATCGGCCTTCCACGGGTTCACGGCGGCGCCATAGGCCGAGGTCTCGTTCGACGAGCCCATGGCGAACTCATCCATGTTGAGCTTGCCCAGCATCACCGCGCCGTCGCGGAACAGCTGACCGGTGACGGTCGATTCGTATTGCGGGCGAAAGCCTTCGAGGATGCGGCTCGCGGCCTGGCTTGCCACGCCTTCGGTGCAGAACAGATCCTTGATCCCGAGCGGGATGCCGCACAGGTCGGGTGCGTCTCCGGATTTCAGCCGCGCATCGGCGGCCTCGGCCTGCGCGCCCGCGAGCTCGGGCGTCTTGTGGGCATAGGCGTTGAGCTTGTCTCCGCCGTCGACGGCGGCGTTGAACGCGCCGGTCAGTTCGACTGAGGAAATCTCGCCCTTGCGGAGCGCGTCACGCGCCGAGGCGATGGTGAGCTTGGTCAGTTCGGTCATCAATCCGCCTCCTATTCCACGACCTTCGGCACCGCGAAGAAGCCTTCGCGCGCGTCGGGCGCGTTGGCGAGGACCTTATCTTGCTGGCTGCCGTCGGTGACCACGTCGTCGCGGCGCTTGAGATGCATCGGCGTGACGCCGGTCATCGGCTCGACGCCCGTCACATCGACCTCCTGCAGCTGTTCGATGAAGCCGAGGATGGTGTTGAACTCGGAAGCGAGCGCGGGCAGCGCCTCCTCCTCGACCCGGATGCGGGCCAGCTTGGCCACCCGCCGGGCGGTGTCGGTGTCGATCGACATGGGGCTCTCCTGTCTGGTCGATCCCGGCTTTAGCGGGCGCGGGGCGGTCCCGCAAGCAGCGCCCGGCGGATCAGCTCGATCATCCAGCCCAGCAGCACCCCGTTGAGCGTGTGCCATGCGAAATGCGTGCCGATGGGCCAGCCCGCGCAGAGCATTTCGTCGAGCGAGCGGAAGACCAGCGACAGGCATAACAGCGCCGCGCCCAGGGCCATCCCCCGCCCCACCATCGGCCAGCGCCGCCAGAGCCACGCGGCATAGACCGCGATCAGCAGCGGCACCGGCCAGTAGAAGGCAGAGACGGAGAGGAAGGGCAGCGCCGTGAAGACCGGCGTCAGCAACAGCGCCCAAGGCACGAAGCCCGCCGCCCCCAGCGCCGAGGCCCAGACCGGCCAGCCCAGATAGGCGCGGTTCGCGGCATAAACATAGGCGAGGATGAAGACCGCGATCGGGATGACGTCGGCCGCAGAGGCCCAGATCGTGGCGAAGGAATGGAACAGCGCGCTGCCGATGCCGATGACGAAAAGCAGCGCCGCCAGAGCTCGCGGCAGTACCAACCCGTCCGCGCGGCGCCAGCACCAGGTCGCGGCGATCAGGAATGCGGCGTTGGAGACAAGGTTCAGCGGCTCGGCCCACAGGCCGGGCGTCAGCCGTTCGCAATAGCCGTCGATGGCGGCGGTCCAGTCCATGCCCGCAGGCTAGAGCGCGAGGCGGTAGTGATCCACCCGGAAGTTGTCGTTCATGCCGCCCGAGCAGCGATACATCAGCATGTTGGAGGTACCGTCGATCTTGCCGCCAGCGATCAGCGACAGTCCGACCCCCATCGCTCCCGCGCTGAAGGTGATGTCTTTCTTCGCGATGATCTGACTGCCATGCAGATGCATGTTGGAGGGCAGGCTCGTCCCGCCCATGGTCAGCAGTTGCGCGCTGCCGCCCGGCAGGCAGGCATCCACACGTCCAAGCCGCACGCCGGAGCTGCCGGAGATCGATTTATCGCTGGTGCTGGTGGTAGCCAGCACCGCGTCCTCAAAGGCGAGACCCGAGCCGAGGCTGACCTCGCAATCGGTGACGATGACGGCCTCGCGGATCGTCGTGTAGAGGCCGCGTGTCCTGAGCTGGACCTTGCCGCCATTGCAGGAGATCCGATGGATTCGGCCGCGCTGGAAATCGGACGGGTCGAACTTTGCCCCTGAGAGTTGGATCACGCTGCCCGAGGTGACGTAATCCGGTGTGTGCCAGGCCCCGATGGTCTGGATCTGCGAAATGATGTCCGACAGGTCGCGAAGCTCGCGGATCTCGACCGTGGCGGTCCGCAGCGCCGCCTGCAGCCCGTCATTCTGCTTGAAGCCCGAGGACGGCATCGAGAACTGTGACAGGTCCGGCATCGACAGGACGGTGCCGGGGGCGAAGGTGTTGTTGTTGTTGATCGACACGGAAGTGTTCGAATGCATGCAAAAGCCGTTGAGATAGGCATTGTTCGACTGCACGTCGATCAGCCCCTCAGACAGGAACCCCTCCTCGGAGCAGCCCGGATTATAGGCCACGAAGACCGCTTCGCGCGAAATATCCCAGCTGTCGAACCCGATAAGTTGCGTCAGAAAGCTGATCACCGCGTTGTCGCGCGCGGCGAGACGGGCGGTCGACACCCGCACCGCCATGCCTTTGGAGGGGTCGGCGACGAATCCGCCCGTGGCATAGTCGAAGACCCCGAAGGAGATGTCGGAGGCCAGCAACTGGTCGCCGCGCTCGGCCGCGGGGTCCGAGGCGCGCACCATCGCCACCGCCTCCGCCTTGGCTGCCGAGGCCGACATCTTGCGACGGCTGACCAGCGCGGCATGGGCCGCCGCATCGGCCATCACCTGCAGGCGCACCCTCTCGGCATGGACGTGGCTCACGTCGATGGCGAGACCGCCGATCACGGCCATCGTCAAAAACACGAAAAGACCGAACAGCGTCATCGCCCCGGTGGCATCCTTCGCGAGCCGGAAGCAGAGGTCGTGAAGACGGCGGGGCGACCACATGATCAGTATTCCACCATGTGCCGCGCGTTCACCGTCATCACCGCGCCGCCCAGAAACGGCAGGCTGCTGCTCATTGTCATCGATCTGAGGGGCAGGCTCGCGGTGGTGATGATGGTATTTCCGGTGATCCCGGTGGTGACCGTCGCTCCGGGAACAGCGAGCGCCAGCTTCTGCGCGATGGCGGTTTGCGCCGCCAAGGGCGAGGTGAGGCGATTGATCGACAGCGCGCGATTGCCGTCCTGAATGATCCGCATCGCCTCACTCTGCTTGAGATAGACGTTGGACACATCCGCAACCAGCAGGATGAAAAAGGTGAACAGCGGGATCCACATCACGGCTTTGATCGACATGGAGCCGCGCGCGTCCTTCGCGAAGCTCTTGCGATGCGACCGGCACGATGTGGTCCCGCGCCGGTCCTTTTTCCTTGCTCGGTCCATGTTCCCCGTCTTTCGGCCTTCACGTCTCCTTCAGACTAGGGGCGGATTGCGGCCTTTTTTCGTTGACGAGGGGGAACCTATCGGGCGTCAGAGGCCCTTGGAGCGGTAGCTCATCGCCACCCGGCCGATCGCCACGAGATAGGCCGCGGTGCGCAGGTCGGGCACGTCGTCGCGCGAATGCCAGATCTCGCGCATCGACTGGTAGGCGGTACGCATCGTGTCATCGAGCCCCGAGCGGACCAGCTCCAGCTCGTCGTCGCCCTTGAGATAGCGCGCCTTGAAGTCCTTCGACAGGTTCCAGCCCAGCCCCTCATCGTCCGACAGGCGCTCCAGCTCGTCGACGATCGCCTGCGCGCGGGCCTCGTCGGCGCGCCGCTCCATCCGGCCAAAGCGGATATGGCTGAGGTTCTTGACCCATTCGAAATAGGACACGGTCACGCCGCCCGCATTGGCATACATGTCGGGGATGATGACGGTGCCCTTGCCGCGCAGGATGTCGTCGGCGCCCGCCGTGATCGGCCCGTTCGCGGCCTCGATGATCAAGGGCGCCTGAATCCGGTCGGCGTTGCCGAGGTTGATCGTGCTTTCCAAAGCGGCGGGGATGAGGATGTCGCACTCCGCCTCCAAAAGCCGCGCCCCGTCCTCGTGATGCGTGGCCCCCGCGAAGCCCGCGACGCCGCCATGCTTGCCGATCCACTGGTGCACCGCCTCCACGTCGAGGCCGTCCTCGTCGGCGATCGCGCCGTCGCGCTCGATGATCGCGGTGATCCTGGCCCCGTCCTCCTCCGAAAGGAACTTGGCGGCGTGGTAGCCCACATTGCCGAGACCCTGCACGATGACCCGCTTGCCGGCGAGCGTGCCCGACAGGTTGGCCTTGGCCACGTCCTCGGGATGGCGGAAGAACTCGCGCAGCGCGTATTGCACGCCGCGCCCCGTCGCCTCGACCCGGCCATGAATGCCGCCCGCGTTGAGAGGCTTGCCGGTGACGCAGGCGCGCGAGTTGATGTCGGTGGTGTTCATCCGCGCGTATTGGTCGGCGATCCAGGCCATCTCGCGCTCACCGGTGCCCATGTCGGGCGCGGGCACGTTCTGGCTCGGGCTGATCAGGTCGCGCTTGGCCAGCTCATAGGCGAATCGCCGGGTGATCTGTTCGAGCTCGTGCTCGTCCCAGTCGCGCGGATCGATCCTGAGGCCGCCCTTGGAGCCGCCATAGGGCACTTCCACCAGAGCACATTTATAGGTCATCAGCGCCGCCAGCGCCTCGACCTCTTCCTGATGCACCGACGATGCGTAGCGGATACCGCCCTTGACCGGCTCCATGTGCTCGGAATGCACCGAGCGGTAGCCGGTGAAGGTGTGGATCTGGCCGCGCAGCCGCACGCCGAAGCGCACGGTATAGGTGGCGTTGCAGACGCGGATCTTCTCCTCGAGCCCCGGCGACAGGTCCATCAGCGCCACGGCGCGGTTGAACATCATGTCGACGGAGTCGCGGAATCCGGGTTCTGCCATCTCAGGCTGGTGCTCGGTCATCTCGGGTCTTCTCCCTGTGCTGCCGGTGTCGGACCGGCGGTCCCTGACCGATCCTAGGCCCTTGCGCGCGAGAATCGACCTCCGTGTCGACCGATGGCGCGACGGAAGGCGCAATGGGTCCGAATCCGGTCCAAGTTTGGTCATCGTGTCATGGTTGCCTGTGTCTGAATTTCAGGAAACCCCGCCATGACCCCGCTCCGTCCTTTCAGTCGAGATAGCCAGCGTAGGACCGGCCTGCGCGCCTTTTGGCAAGTTCAGGTCCCGCGCGCCTTCCGGCAAGTGCATGCTCTGCGGGCCTTCCGGCAAGTGCATGCTCTGCGGGCCTTCCGGCGAGTGCATGTTCTGCGCGCCTTCCGGCGCGACGAAAACGGCTCGATCATCATCTTCTCGCTCTTCGTCTTCGTGATCATGATGGCTTTGGGCGGGCTCGGGGTCGACACGATGCGCACCGAAACGGCGCGGACGGAGCTGCAATCCACCCTCGACCGCGCCGTGCTCGCCGCCGCGGACCTGCAACAGACCCGCGACCCCGAGGCCGTGGTGCGCGACTATTTCGTCAAGGCGGGCTTTTCGGCGGACCTGCCGAACGTGCAGGTGGTGCAGGGCCTGAACTCCCGCACCGTGCGCGCCAGCGCCGCCCTGCCCGTCTCGACCACCTTCCTGCGGATCATCGGCATCGACAGCTTCAATGCCCCTGCCGTCGGCTCCGCCACGGAATCGGCATCGGATGTGGAGATCAGCCTTGTGCTGGACGTCTCCGGCTCGATGAACTCCAACAACCGCCTGCCCCGCCTCAAGACCGCGGGGCATGAATTCATCGACACGATGTTCGACAGCATCGCCACCGAAAATCTCGCGATCTCGCTAGTCCCCTATTCCACGCAGGTCAATATCGGCGCCGATCTCGCTTCGGCGGCCAATGTGGCGATCACGCATGGCTACAGCTACTGCGTCGACCTGCCGCCCACCGCCTATGACACGACCTGGCCCTCGCCTGTGGCGATGGTGCAGGCGGGGCATTTCGATATGTCCGGCTATAGCCCCCAAGCCTCGACCTCGTCGTACACCCCCTATGGCAGCATGAGTGCGACCACCCTGAACTGCCGCACCGGTAGCGGCTTCGAGGTGCTGCCTTGGTCGAATGCCCGCCAGACCCTCAAGACCCGCATCACCGGGCTGACCGCCGATGGCTGGACCTCGATCGAGATGGGGGTGAATTGGGGTCTGGCGCTGCTCGACCCGGTGGCGCGCGGCGCTCTGACGTCGATGATCTCGCGCGGAAAGGTCTCGCCGACATTGGCAAGCTGGCCACGCGGTTTCCTAGGCACCGAGGCCATGAAGGTGCTGGTGGTGATGACCGATGGCGCCAACACCTATGATTTCCGGCTCAAATCGCCCTACAGCAGGAACGATCTTTCGGATGTCTGGCTCTACGGCACCGACGAATATGTCGTGAAGGTCAGCAATTCCCGGTATTTCCGCGCCAAGAACCAAAGCTTTGCGAGCGCGCTGCCCAGCGGCGGCACGCGGCTTCGATGGTCCGAGCTGTTCGACCGGATGAGCATCCGCGAACACGCCTACCACTTGCGTGTCCAGCAGTATTCGAACTCGGCCGAGAGGCAGGCGGAATGGACCAAGTGGACCTCCATCGTCGAGCATTCGGACGCCGCCGAAAAGAACGCGAGGCTGAGCCGGATCTGCGCCGCCGCCCGCGCGCAGGGGGTGGTGATCTTCACCATCGGCTTCGAAGCGGATGAGCCCGGCGCGGTGACGGCCATGGCCGACTGCGCCTCGTCGCCCTCGCATTTCTACCGGGTCGAGGGGCTGCAGATCAGCTCCGCCTTCACCTCCATCGCGAGCCAGATCAAGGCGCTGAGGTTGGTCCAATGACACGTGTTCTGCATGCCCTGTCCCGCCTGATCCGTACCCGCGACGGATCGGTCGGGATCGAGTTCGTGATGATCGTGCCGGTGCTGCTGATGATGATCACCAGCAGCTTCGAACTGGGCATGGTGACGATGCGGCAGGTGATGCTCGACCGGGGCCTCGACCTGACGGTGCGCGACATTCGGCTCGGGGCGATCGTGCCGGTGACGCATGAGACCGTGGGCGCGTCGATTTGCGACCACGCGCTGATTCTGCCCGATTGCCTGAACAACCTGCGCCTCGAGATGATACCGCTCGACCCGCGCGCCTGGATCGCGCCGCCCGGCACGGCCGATTGCGTCGATCGGGCCGACGCGTCGGTGCCGCTGCGCCGTTTCACCGCCGGGGTCCAGAACGAGCTGATGCTGCTGCGCGCCTGCTCGCTCTTTGATCCGTATTTTCCCACCAGCGGCTTTGGCGCGCAGCTGTCGGATCAGGCGGGCGGCACCTATGCGCTGGTGTCGGCCTCGGCTTTCGTGATCGAACCATGAGCGCGCTTCGCAACCTGATGGCCCGGCTGCGCCGCCGCGAGGACGGGGCGATGATCGTCGAGCTCGTAATCATGCTGCCGCTGCTGCTGTGGTGCTTTGCCGGGTCATGGGTGTTCTTCGACGCCTACCGCACCAAGGCGGTCAACGAACGCGCGGCCTACATGATCGGCGACGCGCTCTCCCGCGAGACGGGTTATGTCACCCCGGTCTATCTCACCAGCTTCAAGGCGCTGCAGGATCTCCTCGTCGACGGCCGCCCGACCCGGCTTCGGGTCAGCGTGTTCAGCTATGACGCCGCGCGCGACAGCTACACCGTGCGTTGGTCGCTTCCCGTGGGCGGCGACCTGTCCGGCATCGATCTCGCGGTGCTCGATGATTTCAAGCTCGAGCAGATGCGCGACCAGCTGCCGGTGATGCCGGATGGCGAGGTCGCCACGATGGTCGAGAGCTGGATCGACTACACGCCGCTGTTCGACGTGGGCCTCGACCCCTTCACCTTCGAGGAGGTGGCCGTGACCCGGCCGCGCTTTGCCGGGCAGCTGTGCTTCAACGACAGCCTCGCCGGATTGCCGCTCGACGCGCTCTGCTAGGGGATCGGCGCGGCGCGGTCGCCAAGGCGCATCTCGATCGCCTCGGCCATCGCCTTGGCCGCCGCCGCGGAGGTGACACCGCCCACGCCGAGCCGGTGGCCGAACCGCCACCACATGCCCGGTTTCCAGGCCCGCGCCCCGGCGCGCGCCAGCCGCAGCGTGAAGCCATTCGAGGGCTTGAGCGAGAAACTGCCACGCTCGACGCCGATGATGTCCTCCCACCGCGCGAGCACGACGCCCGTGCTGTCGACAAGACCGGTCTCGTCGAGCCGCAGCGCGTGCCGGGTGGCGCGGCGCAGGGTCTCTCCCGCCGCCATGCCGCACAGCCCCAGCGTCAGCAGCGCCGCCGACCAGGCAAGGCCGGGCGTGTCGGACAGTGCCGAATAGAGCGCCACGCCGCCAAAGCCATAGAGCACCCCCACCGCCATCGCCCGGCGCGCAGGTGCCGCCTGCAATTCGATCTCCATCCGCCCCGTCTCCGCTGTCTTTCCGCGGGCATAGCCCGGCCCCGTTTCCCCGTCACCCCCCCCTGTCATGCCTCGGACGACCCTTTCGAAACGGGCAGGGTGAGGTGCGCTTGTTCCCCTCCCCCGGCGCGGACTAGACTGCGCCACCCAGACCCGGACCCCAGATGCCCCGCTTACTGCCATCCGTCGCCCTCGCCCTGCTCATGGCGGGATGCACGCAATTTCCCGAAATCGACGCCCGTGTCCCCGAGGCCGAGCGCAATGCGCCGCCGCCCCGCCTCATCCCGCTGGCGCCGCTTCTGGCCCGCGCCGACGCGGCCACGCTGCAAAGCCGGGTCTCGCCCGAAGCGGGGGCTGCGCTCGAGGCGCGCGCGGCCACGCTTTCCGAGCGTCCCGTCCCGACGGCGACGGCCCGGACGCCCGATGCCGCCGCCCGGCTGGCCGCGCTTTCGGCCCGGGCCGAGGCGCTGCGCGAGGGCGCGGTGATCGCGCAGGACACGCGCGCACGGATGGATGCGGGCGTGACCCTGCCTGCCGCGTTGCAGTGAGGCCCTTCACGGGCTAACAGTCGCGCGCATCAATTCGCACGCAAGACAGACCGGAGCCTTCCCATGACCTCTCCCCTTCGCCTCGGAATCGCCGGTCTCGGAACCGTCGGCGCAGGGGTCGTGCGCATCGTGCAGGAGCACCCCGAACTGCTCGCCGCCCGCGCCGGCCGCGCGGTGGAGATCACCGCCGTCTCGGCGCGAGACCGGACCCGCGACCGGGGCGTCGATCTTTCGGCCTATGCTTGGGAGGACGACGCGGCCACGCTCGCCGCGCGCGACGATGTCGACGTGGTGCTGGAGTTGATGGGCGGTCATGACGGCATCGCCAAGTCGGTCGTCGAGATCGCGCTCGATCACGGCAAGGACGTGGTCACCGCCAACAAGGCGCTGCTCGCCCATCACGGTCAGGCGCTGGCCGAACGGGCCGAGGCGCAGGGCCGGGTAATCCGTTTCGAGGCCGCGGTCGCGGGCGGCATCCCGGTGATCAAGGCGCTTACCGAATCGCTGGCGGGCAACGAGATGACCCGCGTGATGGGCGTGATGAACGGCACCTGCAATTACATCCTGACCCGGATGCAGAGCGCCGGCCTGCCCTATGACGCGGTGTTTCAGGAGGCCGCCGATCTGGGCTATCTCGAAGCTGATCCGCAGCTCGATGTGGGCGGCATCGATGCTGGTCACAAGCTGGCGCTGCTGGCCGCGATCGCCTTCGGCACGCGCGTCGATTTTTCGGGCGTCGAACTCGAAGGCATCGGCGCGATCACCATCGAGGACATCACTCACGCCGCCGACATGGGCTTCCGCATCAAGCTTTTGGGCGTGGCGCAGATGACCGGTCGCGGGCTGGAGCAGCGCATGTCGCCCTGCCTCGTGCCCGCCTCCTCGCCGTTGGGCCAGCTTGAGGGTGGCACCAACATGGTGGTGCTCGAAGGCGACGCGATCGGCCAGGTGGTGCTGCGCGGCCCCGGCGCAGGCGCGGGCCCGACCGCGAGCGCGGTGATGGGCGATGTCATGGACCTCGCCCGTGGGCTTCGGCTGCCGGTGTTCGGCCAGCCCGCCACCGGCCTGCGCGCCGCCCGCGCGGCGCAGGCCGCCGTGCCCGCGCCCTACTACCTGCGCATGCGCCTGCTCGACAAACCCGGCGCGCTCGCCAAGGTGGCCAAGGTGCTGGGCGAGGCCGGCATCTCGATCGACCGGATGCGCCAATACGACCACGAGGATGTCTCGGCTCCGGTGCTGATCGTGACCCACAAGACCACGCGCTCGGCGCTCGAAGAGGCGCTGTCGGGCTTCGAGGTCACCGGCGTGGTGCAGGGCGACCCGGTGGCGATCCGCATAGAGCAGGTCTGACGGCAGGGGCGCCTGCCCCATCCGATCTCGTGGCTTTCCGAGGCAATGGCCGGAGGCGCGCCATCCCTCTGCGCACCGTTTGCGCAAACATCGGCGCGCGCGCTTGTCAGCGCGATGGTGGCCCGGTTAGGTCGAGGCAACGCTTCACGATGACCCGAGGACACCCCCGATGCCCCAAGCCCCCGAATTTCATGATCGCATGCTGTCGCTCGGCCTCGCCCGGGTGTCGGAGGCCGCGGCCATCGCCTGCGCGCCGCTGATCGGGCGCGGCGACGAGAAGGCCGCCGATCAGGCCGCCGTCAACGCCATGCGCACCCAGCTCAACATGCTCGACATCGCGGGCACCGTGGTGATCGGGGAGGGCGAGCGTGACGAGGCGCCGATGCTCTATATCGGCGAGGAGGTCGGAACCGGCGAAGGCCCCGCCGTGGACATCGCCCTCGACCCGCTCGAGGGCACGACGCTGACCGCAAAGGACATGCCCAATGCGCTCACCGTGATCGCGATGGGGCCGCGCGGCTCTATGCTGCACGCGCCCGACGTCTACATGGACAAGCTTGCCATCGGGCCGGGCTTCGCGCCGGGCGTGGTGACGCTCGACATGACCCCCTCCGAGCGGGTCGCGGCGCTGGCAAAGGCCAAGGGTACGAGCGCGGGTGACATCACCGTCTGCGTGCTCGAGCGGCCGCGCCACGAGGAGATGATCGCCGAGTTGCGCGCCACCGGCGCGGCGATCCGGCTTATCACCGATGGCGACGTCGCGGGCGTCATGCACTGCGCCGAGCCGTCCAAGACCGGCATCGACATGTACATGGGCTCCGGCGGTGCGCCCGAGGGCGTGCTCGCGGCGGCGGCGCTCAAATGCATGGGCGGGCAGATCTTTGGCCGGCTGCTGTTTCGCAACGATGACGAGGTGGGCCGCGCTCGCAAAGCCGGAATCGAGGATCTCGACCGGATCTATGCGCGTGACGAGCTTGTCACCGGCGACGTGATCTTTGCCGCCACCGGCGTCACCGACGGCAACCTCGTGCCGGGCATCCGCCGCGACGGCGGTTACCTGACCGCCGAGACGGTGCTGATGCGCTCCAAGACCGGCTCGATGCGCCGCATGAGCTACCGCAACCCGATCGAGCGCAGCCAGCCGGGACGCTGAACCTGGCCCGAGGCAGGGGAGCGCGCTCCCCTGCCCCTTCGGAGTATTGCAAGAGCAACGTCGCCCGGGCCTCGCGCGCGCGTGACCGCGGATCACCAAGGCGGCGTCGCGTCCGGGCTTGCCTTGAGAGCCGGTTTCGCGCGACACCCTGCCCATGCCCGATTTTCTCAATGTCTCGACCTCGCTCACCGGCCGCCGCTGGGTGGGTCCCGCCGCAGAGGCCGACCGCCTCGCCCAAGCCATGGCCCAGGGCTGCGATCTGCCGCTGCCGCTGTGCCATGCCCTCGTGGGGCGCGGCGTCGCCGCCGGGGAGATGGCGAGCTTTCTTGCCCCCACATTGCGCGACCTGCTGCCCGATCCGCTGAGCCTGCGCGACATGGAGGTCGCGGCCGAGCGGGTGATGCGGGCGGTGGAGCGGCGCGAGCGCATCGCGATCTTCGCCGATTACGACGTGGATGGCGGCTCCTCTGCCGCGCTGCTGCTGGTCTGGCTGCGGCAGATGGGGCTGCGCGCGACGCTCTATATCCCCGACCGGATCGAGGAGGGCTACGGCCCCAACACCCCCGCGATGGAACGGCTCGCCCGCGATCACGACCTGATCCTCTGCGTCGACTGCGGCACCCTCAGCCACGAGCCGATCGCTGCCGCCAAGGGCGCGGATGTCGTCGTGCTCGACCACCATCTGGGCGGCGAGACGTTGCCGAATGCCGTGGCCGTGGTGAACCCCAACCGGCAGGACGAAAGCGGCGATCTGGCGCATCTGTGCGCCGCCGCGGTGGTGTTCCTGCTGCTGGTGGAGATGAACCGGCGGCTGCGCGAGGCGGGCAAGCGCGGGCCCGACCTGATGTCGATGCTCGATCTCGTGGCGCTGGCTACCGTGGCCGACGTGGCTCCGCTCATCGGCGTCAACCGGGCGCTGGTGCGCACCGGGCTTCAGGTCATGGCCAAGCGCCAGCGCGCGGGCGTCGTGGCGTTGGCCGATGTGGCGGGCCTCGACGTGCCGCCGACCGCCTATCATCTGGGCTACCTCTTGGGACCGCGCGTCAACGCGGGCGGACGCATCGGCAAATCCGACCTCGGGGCGCGGCTTCTGGCGACCGATGATCCACACGAGGCCGCGGCGCTCGCCGAAAAGCTCGACCATCTCAACCGCGAGCGCCGCGAGATCGAGGCGCGGGTGCGCGATGCTGCCATGGAGCAGGCCGAGGCGCGCGGTACCGAGGGCCCGCTCGCTTGGGCCGCGGGCGCGGGCTGGCACCCCGGCGTCGTCGGCATCGCGGCGGCCCGCATGAAGGAGGCCACCAACCGCCCCGCCGTGGTGATCGGCGTCGAGGACGGCATCGGCAAGGGCTCGGCCCGCTCGGTGCCCGGCATCGATCTGGGCGCGGCGATCCACCGGGTCGCCGCCGAAGGGCTCTTGCTGCGCGGCGGCGGCCACAAGATGGCGGCGGGTCTCACCGTTGAGGAAGGCAAGATCGAAGCCGCGATGACCCGGCTCTCGGAGCTTCTCGAAAAGCAGGGCGCCGGGGCGGGCGGACCGCGCGACCTGCGGCTCGATTCGGTGTTGATGCCGGGGGCGGCGACGGTCGATCTGATCGAGCGGATCGAGACGGCGGGCCCTTTCGGCGCCGCCGCGCCGGCACCGCGCTTCGCCTTTCCGGACGTGATGCTGCACGATGTGCGCGAGGTGGGTCAGGGCCATCTCAAGATTTCTTTCGGTGACGGCTTCGGTGCCCGGATCGACGGCATCGCCTTCGGCGCGATGGACGGACCGATGGGCTCGGCGCTGGCGCGTCATGGCGGCGCGCGGTTCCACCTGGCGGGCAAGCTCGATCTCAACATCTGGAAGGGCCGCCGTTCGGTTCAGCTCAGGCTCGACGACGCCGCACCGGCGGGCTGATTACAGGCGGGTTTTTGCCCCCACGGCAATTTCACGGATCGGCGATTTTCCCCTTGCGAGGCCGGAGCGCTTTGCCTAAACACCGCCTCACCGACGAGCGGCCCGTTCGTCTATCGGTTAGGACGCCAGGTTTTCAACCTGGAAAGAGGGGTTCGATTCCCCTACGGGCTGCCATCGGTGTACGGATCAAGGTCCCTTTGGGAAACCGGTTCCGTCGTCAGCGTGGCCCGTTCGTCTATCGGTTAGGACGCCAGGTTTTCAACCTGGAAAGAGGGGTTCGATTCCCCTACGGGCTGCCACGACGCCTCGCATCCTCCCTTCGATCCGCATCCTGCCCTTGCGCCAAGGCCCGCATTGATAGCGCGTGCTTGGTTGTTCCCATGAGCGGGCGAGGATAAAGCTGGCGCGGTATACCAGACAGGGAGGCCGCCGTGGCACAAGAGGACAAAGCGAAGATCGGCCTGATCGGCCTTGGCACAATGGGCAGCGCGCTGGCGCTCAACATCGCCGAAAAGGGCTTTCCCATCGCGGTCTGGAACCGCCGCGCCGACGTCACCCGCGCCTTCCACGCCGAAGCCGGAGAGCTGGCCGACCGGGTGATCCCGACCGAGAGCTACGAGGAACTCGTCGCTGCCATCGCCAAGCCGCGCGCGATCATCCTCATGGTGCCTGCGGGCGATCCGGTGGACGAGCAGATCGCGGCACTCAGGCCGCTGCTCGACGATGACGACATGATCATCGACGCGGGCAACGCCAATTTCCACGACACCAACCGCCGCGCGCACGAGGCGGATGGCAAGCCGTATCTCGGCATCGGCGTGTCGGGCGGCGAGGCCGGCGCGCGTCACGGGCCTGCGATCATGGGCGGTGGCGAAAAGGAGCATTGGGACCGGGTCGAGCCGATCCTCACCGCCATCGCTGCCAAGTTCAAGGGCGAGCCCTGCGCCGACTGGATGGGCCGCGAAGGCGCGGGCCACTTCGTCAAGGCGGTGCATAACGGCATCGAATACGCCGACATGCAGATGATCGCCGAAGTCTACGGCGTGATGCGCGACGGGCTCGGCATGGACGCCACCGCCATCGGCGACAGCTTTGCGCGCTTCAACGAGGGCGCGCTGCAATCCTATCTGATCGAGATTTCCTCGATCGTGGCCAAGGCCGCCGACAAGCACACCGGCCAGCCGATGATCGACCTCATCCTCGACAAGGCGGGCCAGAAGGGCACCGGTCGCTGGACCGCGATCGAGGCGCAGCATCTCGCCGCCCCGATCCCCGCGATCGAGGCCGCCGTGGTGGCGCGTAACCTGTCGAGCCGGGTCGCGGCGCGCCACGAGGGCGAGGATCTGTTCGGCGCGGCGCCCACGAAGATCCCCGAGGGCGCGGTTTCCGACGAAATGCTGGAGCGGGCGCTGATCGCGGGCAAGGTGCTGTGCTATGCGCAGGGATTCGACATGATCGCCGCCGCCTCGGAGCAGTTCGGCTGGACGCTGCCGCTTCCGGCCATCGCGCGGGTCTGGCGCGAAGGCTGCATCATCCGCTCGGCGATGCTCGACGACATGGCCGCCGCCCTCTCCGAGGACGAGGATCGCAACCTGATGCTGGCCCCGGTCTTCGCGCGGCATCTGCGCGAAGGACATGTGGCGCTGCGTGAACTGGTTGCCATTGGCGCGCGCTTCGGGCACCCGATGCCGGCGCTCTCCTCAGGGCTGAGCTATTTCGACACGATGCGCACCGCGCGCGGCACCGCCAACATGATCCAGGCGCAGCGCGACTATTTCGGCGAGCATGGCTTCGAGCGCACCGACGACGTGGATGACAGCCATGGACCGTGGCACGGTCACGGCGTCTGAGGCCCTGACACGGCGACGCCGCACGCCTGTAACGGCGGGCGGCGTCACATCGGGAACGCCGGGTCGCCCTATCAGGGACCCGGCGTTTTCATGCGCGGATCAGGTGTCGAACGAGGTGGAGAACACGTCCCACAGCACCAGCGCCACAGTCACTGCGAGCACGGCGCCCAGATCGAGACGCGGGATATGCCACAGCATGATCCCCAGAAAGCCCAAGAAAAAGGCCAGCGCCACGTAGGTCATGATACGCCTGATCATAGGTCGGTCTCCTCGGAGATGAGCCCTTCGAGCCAGCGCGCGGTGCGCAGGAGCCGGGCGTCGTCACTACGCCTGCCGATCAGCTGCGCGCCTATCGGCAGGCCGGTTTCGGATTGCAGGATCGGCACGGTCACGGCGGGGGTGCCGCACAGCGTCCAGAGCCCGTTGAAGATCGCATCACCGGTGCTGGCATGCCCCTCGGGGGCCGGGCCGAGTGCTGCGGGGGCGAGGATGGCGTCGCACCTCTCGAAGATTTCGTCGAGACCGGCATAGAGCACATCCGGCCAGTCAAGCGCCGAGATGTAGTCGCGCGCGGGAATGTCCTTGCCACGGTCGAGCGCGCCGCGCATCTCCTCCGAGAGCCGGTCCCTGCCCCGCTTTTCATAGCTGTAATAGGACTTGGCCATCTCTGCGAGGTTGATCCTCTCGCGGATCTCGGCGGCCTCATCGAAGATCCCCGGCAGCGCCGTCTCGAAGCACCGCTCTCCCAGCGCCTCGACCAGCTCTTCCAGCGCGGCCTTGGTGTCGGCATCGGCCCGGTCCCAGCCCGGCGGGCGCAGGAAGGCCAGCGTTGGGCGCACCGGCGGCGCGGTCATCGCGGTGGCATGCAGATGCGGCGGTGGCGCGAGGACGGTGGCGCGGTCGTTCGCGTCAAAGCCAAAGAGAACCTCGGCCAGAAGCGCCGCGTCCTCGATGCTGCGGGTGAAGACGCCGATGGTGTCGAGCGAGGGAGATTGGCTCAGAACCCCTGTGCGGGGGATCGCGCCGAAACTCGGCTTGAACCCGACCGTGCCACAGAAGGCGGCGGGTCGGATCACCGAGCCGCCGGTCTGGGTACCGACCGCGAGGGGCACCATGCCCGCCGCGACGGCTGCGGCCGACCCCGAGGAGGAGCCGCCCGGCGTGCGGGCGGCGTCATGCGGGTTGCGAGTCTTGCCGGGATGCAGGAACGCCAGCTCCGCGGTCACGGTCTTGCCGATGACAATGGCCCCCGCCGCGCGTAGCCGGGTGACGAGCGCGGCATCGGCCTCGGGCACGCGCCCCTCATCGAGAGGCGTGCCGTTCTGCGTCGGCATCCGGGCGGTGTCGATCACGTCCTTGAGCGCGACGGGCAGCCCGTGCAGCGGCCCGGTGGGCCGCCCCGAACGCCGCTGCGCGTCGAGCGCCTCGGCCTGCTTCAGCGCATGGCCGCCATCGAGCCAGGCCCAAGCCTGCACCTCGGGTTCGAGCGCCGCGATCCGCTCGAGGCAGGCCCTAACCAAGTCGGTGGCCTGAAGCGCGCCTGCCGCCATCCGGTCGCGCAGCTCGCGCGCCGAGAGGTCGAGCATGGGCACATGGCCCTTGGGCATCGCGGCCTTCTTCAGCTCACCGGCCATAGAACAGCTCCGGCAGGCCGAAGACCAGCTGCGGGAAGATGTAGACCAGCACCATCGACACCATCACCATGGCGAGGAACGGCAGGATCCCCTTGAAGATCTGCGTCAGCCGCACTTCCGGCGGGGCGATGCCCTTGAGGTAGTAGGCCGACATCGCCATCGGCGGCGTCAGGAACGAGGTCTGCAGGTTCAGCGCCACGAGGATGCCGAAGAACAGCGGATCGACCCCGAAGATCTCCAGCAGCGGCAGGAAGATCGGCACGAAGATGATGATGATCTCCGACCATTCCAGTGGCCAGCCGAGCAGGAAGATGATCAACTGCGCGAGGATCAGGAACTGGATCGGCGTCAAGTCGAGACCCGAAACCCATTCCGAGATCAGATGCTCGCCGCCTAGATAGGAAAAGACCGAACTGAAGATGTAGGAGCCGACGAAGAGCCAGCACACCATTGCCGTGGTCCGCACCGTGAGATAGACGCTTTCGCGCAGCCGCTCGAAGGTCATCGCGCGGTAGAGCACCGCCAGCACCATGCCACCCAGAGCGCCGATCGCGGCCGCTTCGGTAGGGGTGGCGAGGCCGAACAGGATCGAGCCCAGCACCGACAGGATCAGCACCGCCAGCGGGAAGAAGGAGGTGAAGAGCATCCACAGCAGCTTGCCGATGGGCACGTCCGGCACTTCTTCCTTGGTCGGGCGCGGTGCGACCGAAGGCTGCAGGATCGAACGGCCGATCACGTAGGTCAGGTAGAGACCCACGAGCACGAGGCCCGGCAGCAGCGCCCCTGCATAGAGCCGCACGATCGACACGCCAGAGGCCGCCGCATAGACGATCAGCATGATCGAGGGCGGGATCAGGATGCCCAACGTGCCGCCCGCGCAGATGATGCCGGTGGCGAAGGAGGTGTCGTAGCGCGCCTTGAGCATGGCGGGCAGCGCCAGAAGTCCCATCAGCGTCACCACCGCGCCGACGATGCCGGTGGCCGTGGCGAAGAGCGCGCAGGTGATGAGAGCAGCGACGCCCATCGAGCCGGGCACGTTCTTGGACGCGATGTTGAGCGTGGTGAACAGCCGGTCGACGATGTTGGCGCGCTCGACGATGTAGCCCATGAAGAGAAACAGCGGCACCGCCGTCAGCACCTCGTTCGACATCACCGTATAGGTCTGGTTGATGAAAAGGTCGAAGACGCGGTTGTTGAGAAAGCCGTCGATCCAGGTCGAGGTGCTCTCCCACCAACTCGCGATCTCGGGATCGAGCCGGTCGTAGTCGCGCCACATGCGGCCGGCGTCGAAATAGGCGAAATAGCCAAAGCCGATGCCGAGCGCCATCAACGTGAAGGCGATGGGAAAGCCCAGAAAGACGAGGCAGATGAAGACGCCCAGCATCATCAGGGCGATTTGCGGTTCGGTCACGTGCGTGCGCTCCGTATCGGGTTAACGCGGAAGCCGCGCGTCATTTCATGTCCGGGTGATCGGAGGCGGCGGTCATCTGCTTCATCAGCAGCGCCTCGGTCTCCTCGACGTCCTCGGCGGCCTCGAGCCAGACCCCGTCGCGCATCGCGAGGATGCAGCGGAACAGCTGGGCCAGCCCTTGGACAGCCAGCAGCACGCCCGCGACGACGATCACCGATTTGAACTGGTAGATCGGCACGCCCGCGGGGCTGTTCACCGAGACCTCGCCGAAGCGCCAGGACTTCTCGGCATACTTCCAGCCCGCGAAGATGAGGGCGAGCACGCCGGGGAAGAAGAAGATGATGTAGAGAAAGCCATCGACCGCCGCCTGCACCCTGACCGGCCAGAGCCGGTAGAGGAAGTCGCCGCGCACATGGCCGCCGCGCGACAGCGTGTAGGCGCCGCCGAGCATGAACAACGTGCCGTACATGATGAAGGAGACGTCGAGCGCCCAAGGCGTGGGCGAACCCAGCACGTAGCGCACGAAGACTTCGTAGCTGACCCCGAAGGTCATCAGCACGATGAGCCAGCCGAAAACCTTGCCGAAAGCGGCGGAAAGGGCATCGGCGAATTTGATATATCCGAGCATTCGCGTCCCGTATGGATGAGGGCCCGGCGACGCGCTCGCGTCGCCGGGCGGTCAGGTCAGGCTCAGAGCGCGAGCTTGCCGGGGTAGTAGTGCTCGTAGGCGAGCTGGTAGTCCGGCGAGTTCATCAGCGTGTAGTAGGTCACGCGCTCGACCCATTCGCGCTGGCTGTCGAGCACCCGCTTCATGAAGTCGTCCTGCTCGAGCTCGGGGATCAGCGCGTCCCAGGCGTCGATCTGTGCCGCGAGGATCTCCTGCGGAGTCCGGCGCACCGTGACGCCGCTCTCGGAGAGCTTCTGCAGATCGCGCGAATACTGGTCGAGCGCCTGGGCGCTGTTCGCGGTGGACGCCGCCTCGACCGAATGGCGCAGGATCGCCTGCAGATCCGGGTCGAGCCCTTCGAGGAAGCTCTTGGAGAACAGGAACTCGAAGCTCTCGGAAGCCTGGTGATAGGACGAGAGGTAGTAGTTCTTGGCCACGTCCTGCGCGCCGAAGCGGCTGTCGGAGGTCGGGTTGTTGAACTCGAAGGCGTCGATCACGCCGCGCTCCATGGCGGGGACGATCTCGCCACCCGGAAGCTGGGCGACCGACATGCCCATCGACTGCATCAGGTCGGCCGCGAGACCGACGGTGCGGTACTTCAGGCCCTTGATGTCGGAGACGCCGGTGACCTCATTCTTGAACCAGCCGAAGGGCTGCGCCGGCATCGGGAAGCCGAGCAGGCCCACCACGTCGAGGCCCATCGTTTCCATCAGCTCGGCGTAGAACTCCTCGCCGCCGCCGGCATAGAACCAGCCCAGCATGGTGTCGGCCGATCCGCCAAAGACGGGGCCGGTGCCGAACAGCGAAGCGGCCTTGTTCTTGCCGTACCAGTAGACCGGCACCGAATGCGCCATGTCGATCAGGCCGTCGCTCACCGCGTCCATCACCTGGAACGCCGCGACCACGGCGCCCGCGGGCAGCACGTCGACCTTGAGACGGCCGCCGGACATCGCCTCGACGCGGTCGGCATAGGCCTGCGCCATCTCCTGCCAGATATCCGAAGCCGGCCAGGAAGTCTGCAGCTTGACCACGATCGGGCTCTGCGCGAGCACGGCGGGGGCGGCGAGGCCACCGGCGGCGGTGACGCCCGCGCCGAGCGCACCCTTGCGCAGGAACGAACGCCGCGAGACCTGTGCCGTCTTCTTAGGGGTAACTGTCATGAACTCCTCCCAGATATTCTCACTGTGCCACGCACTCCCCCGCATGGCTGCCGCGATCATCTTGGTTTGGCCCCGCAAAGGCAACTGGTAATTTTTGTTGACCACTTTGCGATGTCGGCTACGGCTTGTTCCGCCGCCCCTCTCGGATATATCTGGCAGGCTTGCACCTCCGGAGGACAGCCGCATGGGCGTCGACATCAGCGCGGTCTTCGAATCGGCCTCCACGGCCTACATGCTGCTCGACCGGGAGTTGCGCTATATCTGGGCGAACCGCGCCTATTGCACGGTGACGGGGCGGTCGCCGGAAGATCTGATCGGGCGGCTCTACAGCGATGTCTTTCCTGCCGAGGGCGAGGCCGACGCCATGCTGCGCGGCTCCTTCGACCGCGTATTCGCTTCGGCGGAATTGGACCATCTGCCGCTGATCCCCTACCCGATCGCGAATGCGGAGGGCCGGGTCGAGAACCGCTACTGGAGCGCCACCCAGATCCCGATCCTCGACGCGTCCGGCGAGGTCGAGTTCCTGCTGCAGAACACGCATGACGTGACCGACCTTTACAATAAGGCCCACGCCGCCAAGGAGGACGGCTTCGCCGCCGATGCCGGGACACGTGGGACCGATCTGCTGCTGCGGGCCGAAATCGTCGCGCAGGAGAATTTCGAACTTGGTCTCGCGACGCGCTTCTTCGAGACGGTGTTCGATCAGGCCCCGAGCATCATCGCGATTCATTCCGAACCCGAACACGTCTACCGACTCGCCAACCGCGAGTACCGGCGGATCGTCGGCATGCATCGTGACCTGATCGGCCAACCCGCCGCGATGGCGATGCCGGAGATGCGCGAACAGGGCTTCATCGACCTTCTCGATCGGGTGTACCGAAGCGGCGAGGCGATCACCCGTCACGGGGTGCGGGCCTTCGTCGAGAGGGAGAACGCCCCCCCGAGCGAGGTCTTCGTCGATTTCGTCTACCAACCGCTGTCGAACCCCGCCGGCGAAACCGTCGGCATCCTGGTCCAGGGCCACGACGTGACCGCCCAGAAGCGCGCCGAGCGCGAATTGCGCGAGACCGAGGAGCGGTTTCGCCTGATGGCGCAGAACATGCCGTCGCATGTCTGGACCGCCCTGCCCGACGGGCGGCTCGACTGGGCCAGCGACCGGGTCTACGAGTTCACCGGGCGCGGTCCGGACGAAATCCTGGGCGATCGCTGGGCCGAGGTGATCCATCCCGACGACGTCGATCGCGTGGCCTCGATCTGGCAGGCCTCGCTCGCGTCCGGTGCGCCCTATGAGACCGAATTCCGGCTGCATGCCGCCGATGATCGGTATCGCTGGTTTCTGGTGCGGGCGGTACCGGTGCGTGATGCCGAAGACCGGATCACGCGCTGGATCGGCACCAACACCGACATCGAGGATCGCAAGATCACCGAAGCCGCGCTGGCCGATCTGAATGCCACGCTCGAACAGAGGGTGGCGCAGCGCAACCAGACGCTCGAACAGGTCAACGCTACTTTGCGGCAGAGCCAGAAGATGGAGGCCATCGGCAACCTCGCGGGCGGCATCGCGCATGACTTCAACAACCTGCTCCAGGCGATCACCGGCAGCCTGCAGCTGGCCCAGCGCGAGCTGTCGCAGGGGCGGCTGACGCCGACCCGTCTCGATCAGGCGATGGGGGCGGTTGAACGCGGCGCGACGCTCTCGGCGCAGCTGCTGGCCTTCGGACGGCGCCAGCCGCTCGAGCCGCGCGCCGTCGATCTGGGGCGGATGCTACGCGAGATCGGCCCGATCCTGCATTCGGCGGTGGGAGAAGGCGTGCGGATCGAGACCGTCACCGCGCGCGGGTTGTGGAACACGTTGGTCGACATCACCAATCTCGAAAACGCGCTGATCAATCTCGTAGTCAATGCCCGCGACGCGATGGAGGGCCGGGGCCGCCTGCGCATCGAACTCGACAATTGTGAGATCGACACCGAGACGGCGCGTGCGCTCACCGATGTGGTGCCGGGAGAATACGTGCGCCTCGCGATCACCGATGAGGGCAGCGGCATGGGCCCCGAGGTGATCGAAAAGATCTTCGAGCCGTTCTTCACCACCAAGCCCGAGGGCCGCGGCACCGGCCTTGGCATGGCGATGGTCTATGGCTTTGTGAAACAGTCGGGCGGCCATGTCGCCATTGAGAGCGCGCCGGGTGTCGGAACGACGGTGCGGCTCTATCTGCCGCGGTCGCTGCGCACCGAAAAGCCGGTGCCGCCCCGCGCCTCCGGGCCGGTGACGGGCGGAACCGAGACGGTGCTTCTGGTCGAGGACGACACGGATGTGCGCCGTGTCGGCGCCGAGATGCTGCGCGATCTGGGCTACGAGGTGATCGAGGCCGAGGACGCCGATGCCGGGCTTGAGATGATCGAGAGTGATCGGAGATTCGATCTGCTGCTCACCGACGTGGTGATGCCCGGGCGGATCAGCAGCCGCGCGATGGCCTCGCGCGCGCAGGACCTGCGACCGGGGCTGCCGGTGCTCTTCGCCTCGGGGTATTCGCGTGACGCCATCGTGCATGATGGCCGCCTCGACGAAGGCATCCAGCTTCTGCCCAAGCCCTACCGCCGAGAAACCCTCGCACGGCGGCTGCGCGAGTTGCTCGATCCCCTGTCCCTCGCCAAGGCTGGACCCGATGCGGCCGAGCCGGCTAGAACGGGGCTCGTGACCGATCCCGCCCCCAGCCCCATGGCCCCCGCCTCCGATCCTCCCTCCCCCGAGCTGGACAAGACCGCCGGGCTCCGGATCGTCGTGTGCGAGGACGACACCTTCATCCGGCTCGACTTGGTCGAGATGCTGCTGGCCGCCGGGGCCGAGGTGCGCGAGGCCGCGACCGGCGCGCAGGCGCTGGCGCTGATCGAGGAGGCCCCCGCCGACCGCCTGGTCATCGATGTGGGCTTGCCCGATCGCTCGGGCCTCGACGTGGCGCGCGACGCGGTGGCGCTGCGGCCGGATCTGCAGGTGATCTTCGCCACCGGGCGCGAACGCGTGCCCGGCTCGGAGGCGATCCCCGGGGCGCGGGTGCTGACCAAGCCTTTCGGTCAGGAGGCCCTGCTGCAGGCGGTGTTCCGAAACGGTGGCGGCACGACCTTGAGCTGAACGAGACGCGGGGACGGCTTTCGCCGCCCCCGCTCAAGGCAAATGGTGCGAGCCTCAGTCGGTGATCGAGGCCTCACGCTCGGCTGCGCCGCGCATCCGTGCCTTGACCACACCGCCCACGAAGATCGGCAGCACGAAGCCGATGATCGCCACGGCCCAGAGCGCCAGAGTCAGCCACGAGCCGAACAGCACCGAGTAGTCGCCATCGGCGATGGTCACGGCGCGGCGCATGTTCACCTCCATGGCGTTGCCCAGAAGCGTGCCGAGGATCACCGGCACCAAGGGTACGTCGAGCTTCCTGAGCAGCCAGCCCGCGACGCCGAAGGCCACCATCACCATCAGGTCGAAGCTGGAGCCGGAGATGCCGTAGATGCCGACGAAGGAGACCATCGCGACGACCGGCATCAGGATGCGCGGCGGCACCATCAGCACCCGCACGAACAGCCCCACCATCGGGATGTTCATCGCCAAAAGCATGAAGTTGCCGATGAACAGCGCCGCGATCAGGCCCCAGACCACGTCGGGGTTCTGGGTGAACAGGAGCGGGCCGGGCGTGATGTTGAGCGACAAGAGCACCGCCAGCAGCACCGCCGTGGTGCCCGATCCCGGAACGCCCAGCGCCAGCATCGGCACCAGCGCGCCACCGGCGGCTGCGTTGTTGCCCGCCTCGGGGGCGGCGACACCGCGCGGATCGCCGGTGCCGAAGGTGTTGTTCTTGTCGACCAGCTTCTTTTCCATCGAGTAGCTGATGAAGGAGCCGAGCGACGCGCCCGCCCCCGGCAGCACGCCCGCGACAAAGCCCAGCACGGTCGTGCGCAGCATCGTCGGCGTGCAGTATTTCAGCATGGCGAAGGAGGGGGTGATGCGGCCGATGTCCAGCTTGGGGGCGGTGGAGGCGTCCTTGTCGGTGCCGCGATGCTCGAGGAAGATGAACACCTCGGAGAGCGCGAACAGCCCGACGATGGCGACGAGGAAGTCGATGCCGTCATAAAGATGCACCTCGCCGAAGGTGAAGCGCGGCACGCCGGTCTGGGTGTCGACCCCGACCATGGCAAGGCCGAGGCCGAGGGCCGCGGCGAAGGCCGATTTCGCCTGATTGGTCGAGGAGACGCCGCCCAGCGTCATGAAGGCCAGCGCGAAGAGCGCGAAGTATTCCGCCGGGCCGAACAGCAGCGCCACCTTGACGAGCTGCGGCGCCAGCAGCACCAGACCCCACGTGGCGAAGAAGGCGCCCACGAAAGATGCGACGCCCGACAGCGCCAGCGCCTCGCCCGCCCGGCCCTGCCGGGCCATCGGATATCCGTCGAGACAGGTCATCATCGCCGGCTCGTCGCCGGGAATGTTCAAAAGGATCGATGAGATCCGCCCGCCATACATCGCGCCGTAATAGACGCTCGTGAGCAGGATCAGCGAGGGCGTGGCCCCCAGTCCCAGCGTGAAGGCGAGCGGGATCAGGATCGCGACGCCGTTCGACGGGCCAAGGCCCGGCAGCGCGCCCATGATGGTGCCCAGAAAACAGCCCATCAGCGCCAGCGCGATGTTCTGCCAGGTGAGAGCGACGGCAAAGCCGTCGGCAAGGGATGCGAGTGTGTCCATGGCGCGCTCCTCAGATGCCCAAGGGCCCGCGGGCAAGGCTGAGCCCGAGGACGAGGTGGAAGATGACATAGATGCCCAGCGAGGTGGACACGCCGATGATCGCGCTTTGCAGCAGGGTCGAGCCGAGCCGCCATGTGAGATAGGCCGCGGCAAAGGCGGTCGCGATGACGAAGCCGATCTCCGGCAGCAGCTGCGCGTAGGCGATCATGACGAGCGCGGCGAGGCCGATTTCAGCCAGACGCCCCGCGCGGGGCCATTCGGGCTCGGGATCGGGCTTGAACAGGAACCACAGCGAGCTCAGCGCCATGACGGCGGCGATCCCGTAGGGAAAGGCGCGCGGGCCGACGGCGTCGGACATGAAGCTGTCGGGGATGATCGTGGCGCGCCACACATAGAGCAGCGCGAGCATCAGACCGATGCCACCGAAGATGCGATCGCTCATGCGATCCTCCCTGAAATTGAAGGTGGGGCGCGCCTTGGCACGCCCCACCCGACCGCGTGGGGCCGTTTACTGGATGATGCCGATTTCTTTCGACAGATCGGTGATCTCGTTCACCGAGTCCTGCACGAAGCTCTGGAACTCCTCGCCCTGCAGGTCGAGCGGCGCGAGACCGTTGGACTCCATCACCGCCTGCCACTCGTCGGAGGCATAGAGTTGGTCGATCGCCGAAACCCAGTAGTCATAGGCCTCGTCCGACATCTCGCCCGGCCCGTAAAAGCCGCGCCAGTTGGCGCCGACCGCGTCGATGCCCTGCTCCTTGGCGGTCGGGATCTCCGAGAACTCGCCCTCGAGCCGCTCGGGCGCCAGCACCGCAAGCACGCGGATGTCGCCCGACTCGATGAAGCCGGTGGATTCGGACAGATCGCCGGTAAAGGCCTGCAGCGAACCGCCCAAGAGCTGCGTGACCGCCTCGCCGCCGCCGTCGAAGGCGATGTACTTGACCGCGCGGACCTCTTCGATGCCCGCTTCCTGCGCCGCAATCAGCACCTTGAGGTGATCCCAGCCACCCACGGCCGAACCGCCGCCGATCGACACCGAGGTCGGGTCGTTCTTGATCATCTCCATCAGGCCCGGCAGGTCCTGCACCTCGCTGTCGGCGGCCACGGCGATGACGCCGTAATCCGCACCCAGCGCCCCGATCCAGCGCACCTGGTCCATGGTGTTGCCCGGATAGGCGTTCTGGGCCAGCCGGGTCGCGGTCGCCGATGAGGCTGCGACGATCAGGTCGCCCTCGTCCGTGCGCTTGTTGACGACCTCGGCGAAGGCCACGCCGCCGCCGCCGCCGGCGAGGTTCACCACTTGCATGGTCGAGGGGATCAGGTCGAGATCCTGTAGCGTCTTTCCGGCCTGACGGCAGGTGAAGTCCCAGCCGCCGCCCGGGTTCGCGGGGGCGATGCATTCGGGGTTCTCGGGCGTGAAGCCCTGCGCCATGAGCGCGGCGGGTGCGGTGCCCAGAAGCGCGGCCGCGATCAGGCCGCGGCGGAACGTGATGGTCATGTCTGTCCTCCCAAAGGTCAGGGCCGTCCGGAACTCCCCCGGGGCGGCCTCGTCCGCCCTTGTGACCGGCAAAGCTGTCATCAAGCTGTCATCCGCGCCGATCGGGCTTCTTTCCGCGCCACCCTGCCCCTATGGTGGGCCGCCGGAGGATGGATGCGGATACTGATCGTCGAAGACACCACGGATGTCGCCGAAGCCGCGAGCGCGAGCCTCGGCCGTGCGGGCTTTGCCTGCGACATCGCGCCCACGCTGGCCGACGCGCGCGCCTGCGCCGATGTCACCGGCTATGCGGCCATCGTGCTCGACCTCAACCTGCCCGACGGCTCGGGCCGAGATTTTCTGCGCGACCGCCGCCGCGCGGGAGACCGGACCCCGGTGCTGGTGCTCACCGCGCAGTTCTCGGTCGAGGATCGGGTCGGCGCGCTCGACGAGGGGGCCGATGATTATCTTGTCAAACCCTTCGACCTGCGCGAGCTGGAGGCGCGGCTGCGCGCGCTCACCCGCCGCGAGGCGGGCCGCGCCGAGAACCGGGTGGTGCTGGCCGGTCTCGATTTCGACGCGAGCGCGCAGAGCCTGCGGGTCGGCGGCGCCGCCGTCACCGCGACGCGCCGCGAGCTGGCGCTCCTGAACCTGCTCATCGCCAACCGGGGCCGGATCATGTCCAAGGACCGGCTGTTCGACGGGCTGTTCGGCTTCGAGAACGCCGATGTCGGCACCAACACCATCGAGCTTTACGTGGCGCGGCTGCGCAAGAAGCTCATGGGATCGGGCGTCGCGATCGAAACCCATCGGGGCCTTGGCTACCGGCTCGATCTCGATGGCTGAGACGCGCACTTGGTCGCTGAAGTCGCGCGTGGCGCTGGCGGTGGGGGCGGTGCTGCTTCTGGGCGGCGTCGTGGTGCTGTCGGTGGCGCTCGCCTATGGCGGGCGGGCGGCGCGGGAGGCTTATGACCGGCTCCTTTTGGGCGCGGCCAGCGACATAGCCGCCTCGATCACAATCCGCGACGGTGCGGCGGTGGTCGACATGCCGGCCTCGGCCTTTCAGATGCTGGCGCTGGCCCCCGAGGACCGCATCCGCTACCGCGTCACCGGGCCGGACGGAGCGACGCTCACCGGCTCGGATGCGGCCCCTGCCCCGCCGCGCCGCGAAGCCTCGGGACCGGTGTTCTACGACGGCGATCTCGGGGGCGAGCCGGGCCGCTACGTGGCGCTTGTCCGTCGCTTTGCCGAACGCAGCTTCTCGGGGCCGGTGCGGATCACGGTGGGCCAGACGCTGCGCGCGCGCCGGGCGCTGGCGCGCGACATCGCGGGGGGGGCCTTGGCGGTGCTCGCCGCCGCCGGGCTCGTCATCGGCCTGTTCGCATGGCTCGCGACGCTCTCGGCGCTCAGGCCGCTGCAGCGGCTGGGCCGAGCGCTGGCGCGCCGCGATCCGACCGATCTCACGCCGATCACCCTGCCAATGCCCTCCGAGATCGCGCCCATGCTCGGCGCGCTCAACGGCTTCATGGGGCGGCTCGACCGGCAGGCGGCGGCAAGCCGCAACCTGATCGGCGACGCGGCGCACCAGCTGCGCACCCCAGTGGCTGCGATCCGCGCGCAGGCGCAGGACGCGCAGGAAGAGACCGACCCCGAGCGCCGCGCCCGGCTGCTCGCGCGGATCCACGATCGCAGCGTCGGGCTGTCACGGCTTCTGGACCGGATGCTCGACCGGGCGATGACGATCCACCGCACCGACACCGCGCCGCGCAGCGCGATCGACCTGCGCGACGTGGCTCTCGAGATCTACGAGGCGCTCGAGGATGCGCCGGGCGGGGCCGCCATCCGGCTCGACCTGCCGCCCGCCCCGGTGGTGGTGCGCGGCGACGCGCTGTCGCTGGTCGAGGCGGGCAAGAACCTCGCCGCCAACGCGCTGTCGCATGGCCGCGCGCCGATCCGCGTCGGCGTCGCGCGCGAAAACGGCATGGCCCGGCTCTTTGCCCATGACGCGGGACCGGGGCCCGCGCCCGCGATCCTCGCGGGGATGGGCGCGCGCTTCGCCGCCCATGCGCCGGGGGGGGCGGGGCTCGGCCTCGCCATCGCGCGAGAGGTCGCACAGAGCCATGGCGGCGCGCTCGTCCTCGGGCCGCGCGAGGGGGGGTTCGAAGCGGCCCTGCGCCTGCCACGGGCGGGCGCATGATCCGCGCGGCGCTCATGGCGCTCCTGCTGCTTGCCGCCCCCGCCCGCGCGCAGGAACTGACGCGCGATTTCGGGTCCGGCACCGCGACCGAAACGCTGCGGCTGCGCTCGACCACCGACATCGCGGTGCTGGGACCGGTGGTCGAGACGTTCCTCGAAACCCGCCCGAACATCGCGATCCGCTACGAGCAATGGGGCTCCAACGCGCTCTACCGGTTGCAGGGCGACGATTGTGCCCGGGGGCGGGCGGGCGCGGATCTGGTGATCTCCTCGGCGGTGCACCAGATGGTCGATCTGGTGAACGAGGGCTGCGCCAGACCGCACCGCTCGGCCTTCACCGCCGCCCTGCCCGATGCGCTGATCTGGCGCGACGAGCTGTGGGGCGTCACCCGCGAGCCTGCCGTCATGGTCTACAACCGCGACCTGGTGCCACCCGCGCAGGTCCCGCATTCGCGCTTCGACCTTCTGGACCTGCTGCGCCCGACCGAAAGCCCGTTTCGTGGCCGCGTCGCCACCTATGACATCGAGAGGTCGGGCCTCGGGTTTCTCTTCGCCTTCGCGGACTCGACCGAGGCCACGACCTTCGGCGGGCTGATGGAAAGCTTCGGGCGCTCGGGCTCGGTGGCCACCTGCTGTTCGGCCGAGATCATCGACGGGGTGGCCGAGGGGCGATACCGCGTGGCCTACAACGTGCTGGGCTCCTACGCGTTGGCGCGGGCGCGGCGCGACCCGCGCCTCGGCGTCGTCGCACCGCAGGACTACACCCTCGTGCTGTCGCGCGCCGCGATGATCCCGCGCGAGGCCGGGCAATCGCGCGGCGCGGCGCAGTTCGTGGATTTCCTGCTCTCGGCCGAAGGCCGCCGCGCGCTCGAAGCGGCCCTCCTGATCGTACGGATGGAGAGCGAGGACGGCACGGCATTGGAGCTTGGCGAGGCGACCGAGACGCTGCAACGCCCCATCGCGCTCACGCCCGCGCTTCTGATCGCGCTTGATGCACACAAGCGCGCGCTGTTCCAGGCCCGTTGGCGCGATGCCTTCCCCGAGACGGGCGGCACCGCGCCTTGAGGTTCACTTCAGCGCGTCCGGCACCGTCGCGGTGATTTCGATCGCTGCGAAATAGGCCGCGATATCCTCGATCTCGGCCTCGTCAACGCTCTGCGCGATCAGCGTCATCTGCTCGTGCGCGCGTTCCCCGGACCGATAGGCCAGGAACTGCTCGACGAGATAGCTCTCGGGCTGCCCCGCGAGATTGGGCGCGTCGGGCGCCATGGCGATGCCGTCGCGGCCATGGCAGGCGGCGCAGGCACCCGCCGCCTGCTTGCCGAGTTGCGGGTCGCCCGCATGCGCCATGGGCGCCGCGAGCAGAGACGCGGCGAGGATCGCCGCGCATTGGATCGGTCTCATTCGGATCTCCGGGATGAAGGACCCCCACAGCCGCGGCGCGCCCGCGGGGGATCGGGTCTCAGTTCGAGGTTTCGGTCTCCTCGCTCTCGGTCTCCATGTGCTCCATGCCCATCTCGTCCGGTGAGCCCTCCATGCCCATGTCTTCCATGTTCTCTTCCATGGTCTCCATGTCCATGTTTTCCATGCCGGCCTCTTCGGGTTCCATGCCGCTGTCCTCGGGCTGCCCGCCCTCGGATCCGCTATAGGAAATCCGGTAGATCGCGCCCGCGAAGTCGTCGGACACGAGCAGCGAGCCGTCCTTCATGATGGCGACGTCGACGGGCCGCCCCAAGTATTCACCGTTCTCGGTCAGCCAGCCCTCGGCAAAGACCTCGGGCTCGCCCGCGCTGCCATCCTCGCCCACGGGGGTGAACATCACCCGCGCGCCCACGGGGGTGGTGCGGTTCCACGAGCCGTGTTGCGCCGAGAAGATGCCGCCATGGTACTTGGCCGGGAAGGCGTCGGCACCGTAGAACGCCATGCCCAGATCGGCGGCATGGGCGGTGTACTCGGCCTCGGGGTTCACCACGTCCGCGGGGATCTCCGCGTCCATGTATTCATTGGTGCGTGTCGTGCCGCCGCCATACCATGGAAAGCCGAAATTCTGGCCGGACGCGGTGATCCGGTTCATTTCGCCCGGCGGGATGTCATCACCCATGCCGTCGACCTGGTTGTCGGTGAACCACAACTCGTCATTGGCGGGGTTGAAGTCCATGCCGACCGAATTTCGGATCCCGCGTGCATAAACCTCGCGGCCCGAGCCGTCGGTGTTGAGCCGGATGATGCCGCCCATGCCGACCTCGTTGTAGAGATCCATCTTCTCGGCAGGCGGCACGTTGTGGGGCTGGCCCATCGAGATGTAGAGCATGCCGTCGGGGCCGATGTCGCAGACGCGCGCGCCGTGGTTGAAGCTCTCCTCCTCGACCGGGATCAGCTCGCCCTGCGGCACCACCTCGGCCACCGCCACGTCCGGCGATTCATAGAAGAACTCGGCCGCCGGGAACATCAGCACGCGGTTGTGCTCCGCCAGCACGAGAAAGCCGTCAGGCGTCATGCAGGGGCCGTTCGGCACGGCGAGGTCGAGCGCGGGCGCGAATTCCTTGACCTCGTCCGCAACGCGGTCGCCGTCGCGATCGGTCACCGCCCAGAACTTGTCCTTGCGGGTGCCGACGAAGACCACCGGCACCGAGTTGCCCAGCGCCATGTGGCGCGCGTCGGGCACCACCGCGAAGAGGTCGATCTCGAAGCCCTCGGGCATCTCGATGTCCTCGAGTATCCCGCGCAGGCGATCGGCGGTCTCTCCCTTCTGGTCGATCTGAGGTATGTCGAGCGAGGTGCCGGTGGTCCGGAACTCCCGCATCTTGGCCAAGCTGTCATCGCTCTGGGCCAGAGCCGTCATCGGCAGGGCCGTCGCCATCAAAAGCGCGGCCATCATTCTGGAAATACGCATCATGTCCTCCCTCACTTTACGCAAGGGAAACCTTAACGTCGCCTAAAAACTGGTCAACAAGTATTACCGCCTAGCCGATCAGCGCCATGCCGAGACCGAGGAACAGCGCGAGGAATGCGGTTTGCGCGGTAAGGAGCGCGATGGCGCGACCGCCGACATCGAGCAGCTTCTTCAAAGAGGTCTTCATGCCGACGGCGGCGATGGCGGTCAGCAGCGCCCAGCGCGACACAGCACTCAGCGCCTCGATGCTCCAGCCGGGCAGAAGCTGCATCGAGTTGAGCGCGGCCAGCGTCAGAAAGCCCAGCACGAAGCCCGGCACCAGCGGCGGTCGGGCCGCCCCGACGGGCGCGCGGCGACGCATCACGAGGGCGGCCACCAGCACGATCGGGGCCAGCATGGTCACACGGATCAGCTTGACCAGCGTCGCGATGTCGCCCGTCTCCTCGGAGACCGAGTAGCCCGCCCCCACCACCTGCGCCACGTCGTGGATCGTGCCGCCCAGGAATACGCCGGTCTGGCGCGCGTCATATCCGAGTTTTGCCGCGAGGATCGGATAGGCGATCATCGCCAGCGTCGAGAGCATCGTCACCGAGACCACGGTGAAGATGAGATCGCGCTCGCCCTCCTCGCGTCGGGGCAGGACGCTGGCGATCGCCATGGCCGCCGACGCGCCGCAGATCGCCACCGCGCCACCCGACAGGAAGGCGAAGAGCCGGTCGCGCCCGGTGGCCCAGGCAAAGGCAAGCGATGCGCCGATGGTGGCGAAGACGCCGCCGACGATGAGCGCGAAGAGCCCCAGCCCCAACTCCTGCACCATGCCGACGCTGATCCGCACGCCCAACAGCGCCACACCGATGCGCAAGAGCGTGCGCGAGGCGAAGCCGATGCCGGGGGCCGAACGCGGCTCTTCCGACAGGAACTGCAACGCGATGCCCAAGAGGATCGCCATCAGCATCGCGGGCGCGCCGTAATGCTCGGACAGGAACTGCGCCGCCATCGCCACCAGCACCGCGAGGGCAAGACCCGGAAACAGGGTCCGGGTCTGCTCGGCAAGACGGGTCATGGCGGCTCCTGACGACAAAGGGAGGTGCCCGGGCGGCGGCCCGGTTGGGGAAGGCATCGGATTGTTCGGAAGGACGCCCGCCCCCGGAGCGATCCGGGGCGCGGGCGCGATGGCCGGGGGAGGCCCCCCCGGCCGTGGTCTCAGCGCCGCGTCACTCCATGTCGGCGGCGCGGGCGGTCTCGAGATCGGTCTCGGCCTCGGCCACGGCGGAGGTCAGCGCGTCGTAGATCTCCTGTCCGCCTTCGACATTGGCGGTGAACCACTCATAGACCGGCTGGGCGGCCTCGGCGAAGGCGGCCTTCTCGTCAGGGGTCGGCACGTAGAGATCGCCGCCGCCGGCCACGAAATCCTCATAGGCCTGGATCGACTTGCGCTTGGGCGAGGCGAAGGTCGCCTGCTGCAGCTGGTAGAAGCCATCGACCACGACGCGTTTCATGTCGTCGGGCAGCTCTTGGAACCGCTGGTTGGACATCCACCACAGCGCGCCCATGTAGGCGTGGCCGTCGAGCGTGACGTATTGCAGGCCCGCATCGGGGAACTTCATCGACATGATGTCGGTGATGCCGTTCTTGGTGCCCTCGACCACGCCGGTCTGCAGTGAGGTGAAGAGTTCCGGCCACGGGATCGGCGTCGGCGAGGCGCCCAGCGCGCGCACCAGCTCCTGCGGCAGGTCGGCGACCACGGTGCGGATCTTCAGCCCTTCGATGTCCGAGGGCTGGGCAATGCGGCGCTGGGTGTTGGCGAAGTTGCGCCAGCCGCCGGTGTTGCCGATGGTCATCAGCCGGATCGCGTCGCCCGAATCCGACAGTGCCATGTCGCGCATGGTGCGGGTGAAGTCGCCCGACAGCACGGCCTCGGCCACGCGGTCATCGGCCATCACGTAAGGCAGATCGAGCACCTGCACGTAGGGAAACAGCCCCGAGGCACCGCCAGAGGTCGAGATGTAGACGTCGATCGAGCCGTCGGCCACGCCCTGCAGGCATTCCGCGCCGTTCGAGCACAGCTGCGTGCCCATGAAGATCTCGACCTCGATGGCGCCGTTCGACGCCGCCTCGACATAGTTCTTGAAGACCACGAGGCCGTCGTAATCCTCGTCGTTCTCGTTCGAATTGGCGGTGGCGCGCAGGGTAATGTCCTGGGCCATGACCGGCAGCGCGGTGCCGGCCATGAGTGCGGCCAGACCGGCAGCCTTGAAGGTGTTCGCGAGCATGGTGTCCTCCCTGTTGCTCATCTTCTTGTCGTTCAGTCGGCGAAACCCGTCAGGCGCGGGATCGTCATGGAAATCTCGGGCACGAATGTGATCAGCATGATCACGAATATCTCGACCGCGAGGAAGGGCAGGATCGCCTTCGAGATCGTCTCGACCTTTTCGCCCGAGACCGAGGCCGCGACAAAGAGCACGAGGCCCATCGGCGGTGTCGCCAGCCCCACGGTCAGGTTCACGCACATGATGATCGCGAAATGCACCGAGTCGACGCCCAGAGAAGTGAAGACCGGCCCGAGGATCGGCCCGAGGATGATGATCGCCGGGCCCGCGTCGAGGAACATCCCCACCGCGAACAGCAGCAGGTTGATTAGAAACAGCAGCAAGAGCGGGTTCTCGGTCAGGGTCAGGATGAAGTCGGCCAGAAGCTCCGGCGCGTGGGAGAGCGACACCACCGTCTTGAACGACATCGCGGCACCCACCAGCAACAGCACCACGGCGGAGGTGATGCCCGCCTTGGAAAGCACGTCGCCCAGTTCCGAGATCTTGAGCGTGCGCAGCACGAAGATCCCGATGATCAGCGCATAGGCCACGGCGACGGCGGCGGCCTCGGTCGGGGTGAAGACGCCGGTGAGGATGCCGCCGAGGATGATGACAGGGGTCATCAGCGGGAAGAACGCCTTGAGCGAGGCCTGCCCGCGCTCGGCCCATGTGTGGCGGCGCGAGGCGACGGGAAAGTTGTAGCGGTCGGCCATCAACTTCACCAGCACCATCAGCCCGAGCCCCACGAGGATGCCCGGCACAATGCCCGCGAGGAACAGCGCGGCCACGCTCTCGCCCATGACATAGGCATAGATGATCATGATGCCCGAAGGCGGGATGATCGGGCCGATGACCGACGACGCCGCGGTGATCGCGGCGGCGAAGCGGCGGGTGTAGCCCTGCTTTTCCATCGCCGGGATCAGCATCGAGCCCAGCGCCGAGGTGTCGGCCACGGCCGAGCCCGAGAGCCCCGCGAAGAGCATGGACGACAGGATGTTCACATGCGCGAGGCCGCCGCGGAAATGCCCCATCAGGGCTTGGCTGAACTCCACGAGGCGCAGCGTGATGCCGCCGCGGTTCATCAGCTCGCCCGCGAGCATGAAGAACGGGATCGCCATCAGCGGAAAGCTGTCCATGCCGTTGTAGAGGTTGCGGTAGAGCAGCGTGATGTCGCGCTCCTGCCCGTTGAGCCACAAGAGGATGCCCGGCGCGAACAGCAGCCCGAAGAAGACCGGCAGGCCGACCATCAAGAAGAACAGGAAGACCGGAAGGAACAGGACCAGCATTATTCGGCGCTCCCCAGAACGGGATTGCGGACCATGGGCAGCCGGTCGGCGGCGCCGATCAGGCCCATGAAGGCGCGGATCATCAGCTCGAGATTGACGAGGATCAGCATTGCGAAGCCCACCACCAGAGACAGCATCATCCAGCTGCGCGGAATGCGGTACCAGCTGTCGAGCCCCCACGAGGTCGGCAGATACAGTGACGCGGTGTCGAAGCGCCCGCCGAGCCCGTTCACCTCGGCCCAGCCGATGGTCAGCCCCATCACCAGCACCAGCATGGCGATGGAAAGCAGGATCAGCGACAGGAAGGCCGAGAGCCGCACCGGCAGTGCCATCAGCAGGCTGTCGATGGCGACGAAGCCGCCATGGCGCAGCGCGGTCGGTGCCATCAGCCCGGTCATCCACAGCATGCAAAAGCGCGCCGCCTCGTCGGGCCAGGGCAGCGCGTTGTTGAACACGTAGCGCATGACGACCTGCAGCAGCGTCACCGCCACCATCACGGCGATGGCCACGACGCCGATTGCGCGGCCCGCGGTGCAGAGCGCCGCATTGAGCCGCCCGAGCGGCCCCAGCACGGCCAGAACTCCTCCCATTCCTCTCCCCTTCCCTTTCGGGTGGCCGCTCCTCCCCAGGATGCGGCGATGTCTCAGTCCTGCGCGATCCGCACGGTCTTGCCTGCATAGAAGACGAGCGGCGTGCCGTCGCGCATCTCGCAACGATCGACCCGGCCCACGACGATCACGTGGTCGCCGCCGTCATGCGTGACCTCTCGCGTGCAGTCGAAGCGGGCCAGCGCGCCGGGGATCACCGGCACGCCTTCGGCGTTGAGCTCCAGATCGTGCTCGCCCAGCTTCCACGCGTCCTTGGACACGCCGAAGCACAGGTCCGCCTGCTCGGCGGCCAGCACGTGGATCACGTAATGCGTCGCATGGGCAAAATGCCCGAAGCGGCGCGACTTGCGGTCGGGCGACCACAGCACCAGCGGCGGATCGAGCGACAGGCTCGAAAAGCTGTTGGCGGTGATCGCAACGGGGCCGTCCTCGCCCGCCACCGTGACGATGGTGACGCCGGTGGCAAAGCGGCCGAAGGCATCACGCAGGAGCCGCGTGTTCTCCGCATCCGGCACGAAGCCGGTGATCTCGGCCGCCGCGCTCATGGCACTTCGGTGCCGAGCCCGGCCTCGTAGAGCGTGTACCAGTCCTGCCGGTCGAGAGAGACCTTCAACGCGTCGGAGATCTTCGCGATCCGCTCGACGTTGTTGGTGCCCAGCACCGGCAGGATGCCCGCCGGATGCGCCAGCAGAAAGGCCACCGCCACGGCGGCGCGGTCGACGCCCTGCGCGTCGGCGATAGCATCAAGCCGCTCGGCCACCGGTCCCTGCCCGGTCATCAGGTCACCGCCGCCCAGGGGCGACCACGCCATCAGCGGGATGCCCCGACGCTGGTGATAGGCGAGATCGCCATTGGTGAAGGGCGACAGTTCCTTGAGCGAGATCTCGATCTGGTTGGTGGAGAGCGGCGTCTCCATCGCGGATTCCAGAAGCTCCACGTCCCAGGGACGGAAGTTCGACACGCCCACCGACCGGACCTTGCCGGAGGCCACCAGCGCGTCGAGCGCGGCGCCGGTCTCGCGGTGATCCATCATCGGGTCGGGGCGGTGGATCAGCAGAAGGTCGAGATACTCGGTGCCCATGTCGCGCAGGCTCGTTTCGACCGCCTGTTCGATATAGGCGCGCGAGGTGTCGTAATGCTTGACCCTCTTGTCCGAGTGCCGGCCCATGGGCGCGACGATGCCGCATTTGCTGACGATCTCGATCCGCTCGCGCAGCGAGGGGTCTTCCTTGAGGGCCACCCCCAGCACCGCCTCGGCGCCGTAACCGCCATAGATGTCGGCCTGATCCATCGTGGTGATGCCCTGTTCGAGACAGGCATCGATCTTGGCGCGCACATGGGCGGGCGAGGTGTCGGTGTCGTCGGCGATGCGCCACATGCCATAGACCAGGCGGCTCAGCGCGACATCCTTGGAAATCTCGATCCGGTTCATCAGCGGCGTTCTCCTGCGCCCAGCGGCGTCTTCGGTGTCTGGCTCGGCACCCGGCCATAGGCCTCGGGCAGCGAGCAGGTCTTCATCATCGGCAGCACGCGGGCGCCGAAATGCTTGGCCTCGTCGATATGCGGATATCCCGAAAGGATGAAGGCCCGCATGCCCATCTTCCGGTATTCCTCGAGCTTCGAATAGACTTGGTCGGTTGATCCCACCAGCGCCGCACCGCAGCCCGAGCGCGCCCGGCCGACGCCGGTCCATAGGTTCGGCTCGATGAAACCCTCCATGTCCGCCAGTTCGCGGTTGCGTGCCTGATGCGACACACCGAGCGAGGTGGCGTCGAGCGCGCGCTCGCGGATCGTACGGCCCTGCTCGTCATCGAGCTCGGAGACGAGGTGCTGCGCGTATTCGCGCGCCTCGGCTTCGGTGTCGCGGACGATCACATGGACCCGCAGGCCGTAATCGAGCGTGCGGTCGTACTTCTCGGCCACGGAATGCACCGCCCGCATCCGCTCGGCGAGGTCTTCCTTCTTTTCGGGCCACATCAGGTAGACGTCGCAATGTTGGCCGCAGAGATCCAGCGCATCGGGCGAGTAGCCGCCGAAATAGAGGAGCGGGCCGCCCTCTTGATACGGCTTGGCCGGGTCGGTGGTCAGGCCCACGAAATCATAGACCTCGCCCTTGTAGTTGATCTCGTCGCAGGTCCAAGCCTGCTTGAGGATCTCGACCACCTCGCGCGAGCGCTGGTAACGGAACTTGCTCTCGGCCTTCTCGCCCGGAAAATCCGAGGAGATGACATTCAGCGTCAGGCGGCCTTCCAGCATGTGATCGAGCGTGGCGACGGTGCGCGCCAGCATGATCGGCTGCATCTCGCCGCAGCGGATCGCAGCCAGCAGGTTGATCTTCGAGGTGATCGGCGCGCAGCCCGCAACGAAGCTCAGCGTGTCCTGCCCGACCTGGTAGGAGGAGGGGCACAGGATGTTGCGAAAGCCTTGGGCTTCGGCGGTTTTCACGATGTCCGAGCAATGCGCCCAGGACGAACGCAGGTCGCCTTCGGGTTTGCCCAAGAGCCGGTAATCATCCGAGCAGAGCGCTGCGAACCATGACACCTCAACCGCATCGAGATCGGACGAGGTGATAGGGACGACGGTCATGCGGGGGCTCCTCCAAGCGTGCGATTTCCACTTGCGTAACAGCCCGTCAAATGCAAATCAATGGTGCATCAATTTGACCTCGAGATTTTTGCCAGATGCCCGAAGCGCCCGCCGCCCTGCCGTTGCACCAGCAGATCAGCGAACTTCTCGTGCGCGAGATCGCCTCCGGTCGGCTGGTCGAAGGCGAGCGACTGCCGCCCGAACGCGACTTCGCGCAGCGTCTGGGCACCTCGGTGCGCACGCTCAGGAAAGCGCTTTCCGAGCTGTCGGAAAAAGGCATGTTGGAGCGGGTGCAGGGGTCGGGCAATTACGTGCGGCGCAACGCGCAGGCCGAGAGCGTCTACTCGATGTTCCGGCTCGAGTTGCCCGAGGGCGGCGGCCTGCCCCGCGCCGAGGTGCTCGATCTCGCACGCATCGAAAAGCCCGCCGACCTGCCCGGCTTCGGCGCCGCGCCCGACGCCACCCGGATCCGCCGCCTGCGCCGCCTCAACGACACGATCATCGCGGTCGAGGAGATCTGGCTCGACGGCGCGGCGGGGGCGATCGATCCCGGCAAGCTCGCGGATTCGCTCTACCTCTACTACAAGACCCATCTCGGCTTCTGGATCACCCGCGCCGAGGATCGGGTCACCATCGGGGAGGTGCCGCATTGGGCGCCCGCGGCCTTCACGCTGCGCCCCGGCACCGTCACCGGATACATCGAGCGGCTGAGCTGGGCGCAGGGCCCGGCGCCGGTCGAGTTCTCGCGCACATGGTTCGACACGGCGCGCGCCCATTACGTGCAGCGCCTGATCTGAGGGAGGTCACATGACCACGGTCACCAATTACGGCATCATCGGCTGCGGCATGATGGGACAGGAGCATCTGCGCAACATCGCGCTGCTGCCGGGCACGCGCGTCGCCGCGATTTTCGAGCCCGACGCCGAGATGGCGATGCAGGCGCAGGCGCTGGCCCCCGGGGCGCGGCTTTGCTCTTCCGTTGCCGACCTCATGGCGACCGAGGGGCTCGACTGCCTGCTGATCGCCAGCCCCAATTTCCGCCACCTCGAGCAGATGGAGGAGATCGCCCGCACGCGACCGCTGCCGGTCCTCGTGGAGAAGCCGCTTTTCACCGACCCGGCCGAAACGGCACGGCTCGCGGCCTTCCGCGACAGCTATCCCGCACCGGTGTGGGTGGCGATGGAATACCGCTACATGCCGCCCATCGCAGCCTTCCTCAAGGAGGCGCAGGCGGCGACGGGGGGCATCCGCATGCTCACCATCCGCGAGCATCGATTTCCCTTCCTGCACAAGGTCGGCGGCTGGAACCGCTTCAACCGCTACACGGGCGGCACCTTCGTCGAAAAATGCTGCCACTTCTTCGACCTGATGCGGCTGACGCTGGGCGACGAGCCGGTGCGCGTCATGGCCTCCGGCAGCCAGGCGGTGAACCATCAAGACGAGAATTACGAGGGCGTGGCGCCCGACGTGCTCGACAACGGCTATGTCATCGTCGATTTCGCGCGCGGCGGCCGGGCGATGCTGGAACTGTGCATGTTCGCCGAAGGCGCGCGCTACCAAGAGGAGGTGACGGCGGTCGGCCCGCAGGCGCGGATCGAGGCGCTGGTGCCGGGGCCGGGCCGGTTCTGGCCCGAACACTTGGGCGCGCCGCCGGTGCCGCAACTCATCGTCAGCCCGCGCGCGCCCAAGGGCCCAGAGATCCGCGAGATCCCGGTCGATCCGGCGCTTCTGGAGGCGGGCGATCACAACGGCTCGACCTTTTATCAGCATGCGCGGTTTCTTGAGCTGGTGCGCGGCCAGCGCGCCCGGGCCGAGGTAACGCTCGAGGATGGTTGGGCCGCCGTGGCCATGGGGATCGCCGCGCAGATGTCGATCCGCGAGGGCCGCGCCGTGTCGATGGATGAAACCGGGCTGATGCCCGCGCGGCTGCGCGCCGCCTGAACCGAGACGGGGCCGCGCGGCGGCCCCGTCCGTTTTACTCCGCCGCCTCGCGCATCCGCGCATTGGCCAGAAGGGCCGCGATTTCGGGTCGGCAGGAGCCGCAATTCGTCCCCGCCCCAAGTGCCGCGCCGATCGCCTCGACGCTGAGCGCCGCGCCGCTCTCGATCGCGGTCAGGATCGTGTTCACCCCGACGCCCAGACAGGCGCAGAGCACCGGGCCGGGATCGGGCATGTCGGCACCGGGCCGACCGCTGAGCGCCTGCGCGCCCTCGCCCCCCAGAAGCGACGCCAGATGCTCGCGCGAGACCGCGACGGGGCGCGGCGACACGAAGAGCGCCGCGACCAGCCGCCCGTCCTCGTGGAACGCCAACCGCTCGATCCCGCGGGCGGAATCGCTCACCCGCGTCAGCCGCGCCTCTGGCAGTCCGAACAGCGCGCGCGCCTCGGCCTCCCAGTCTTCGGGGGTTTCTGCCCCGGCCAGCTCCAACCGCCAGCCCTGCTCGGAGCGCGCGCGCGCCCAGTAATCGGCCTTGGGCGCGGGCAGCGCCGTCGAGACGGCAAATCCGAACCACGCCGCCGCAAACGGCGCGACCGAAACCGCCGCCGCCTTGGCCTCGGGCTGGCCCGAATGCGGATCGACATGAGGCCCTACCACCGCGTCGATGCGCCCCGTGGGCGCGGTCTCCCCGCTCCAATGGATCGGAGCGAAAACCTCGCCGCGTCTCGCCCGTTCGCTTACCAGCACGCGCAGCACGGCCCTTGCCCCCTGCCCGCGCAGCTCGGCGAGGCTCGCAGGGGCGAGGTCGAGCGCGCGCGCATCCTCGGGGTGGATCTCCAGAAACGGCTCGCCCATGTGCCGGTTGAGCCGGGCCGAGCGGCCCGAGCGGGTCATGGTGTGCCACTGATCACGGATGCGCCCGGTGTTGAGCCTGAACGGATGCTCGGGCGTGAGCTTCGCCTTGGGTGGCGCGGCGTGAACGGCGATCATCCGGCCCCGCCCGGTCGGGGTGAAAAACCGCCCGTCACCGAAAAAGCGCCCGCCTTGCTGCGCCGCCGCGATCGGCCAGCGCTGCGGGGCGAGCGCGTCATAGGCGGCGGCGTCGAGATCGGCGAGGCCTGAGATGTCGAAGTCGCGCCCGAAGCGCCCGGCGATGCCCGACAGCGCCGCGTACTCGCGCAGCACTTCGGCCGGGGTCTCCCAATCGAAGGCGGCGGCCCATCCCATGCGCCGCCCCACTTCGGCGAGGATCGCCCAGTCGGGCCGCGCCTCGCCCGGCGCATCGAGAAGCTTGCGCTGTCGGCTGATGGTGCGGTCGGAATTGGTCACCGTTCCGTCGCGCTCGCCCCAGCCTGCGGCGGGCAGGAGCACATGCGCCAGCCGCGCGGTATCGGTGCTGGCGGTGATGTCGCTCACCGCCACGAAGTCGCAGCCCGCGATGGCATCGCGCACCCGGTCGGCCTCGGGCATGGAAACGGCGGGGTTGGTGCAGATGATCCAGATCGCCTTGATGTCGCCGCGCTCCACCGCGCGGAACATGTCGACGGCCTTGAGACCGGGCCTGTCGGGCATCGCGGGCGCGGCCCAGAAGCCCTGCACCGCGGCGCGGTGCGCGGGGTTCTCGATGTCGAGATGGCAGGCCAGCGTGTTGGCCAGCCCACCGACCTCGCGGCCGCCCATGGCGTTGGGCTGCCCGGTGACCGAAAACGGCCCCATGCCGGGCCGTCCGATGCGCCCCGTGGCGAGGTGGCAATTGATGATGGCGCCCACCTTGTCGGTGCCCGCGCTCGACTGGTTCACGCCCTGGCTGAACACGGTGACGACCTTCTCGGTGCCGATCCACATGTCGCAAAAGGCGTCGATCTGCGCCGCACTCAGCCCGGTAACCAAGACGTCCTCGGCATGGGCGGCGGCCAGCGCCTCCTCCATCCCGTCAAGGTGGCGCGCGAAGCGGGTATCGCGCGCGCCGCGCGCGTCGATCCTTGCCAACAGCGCATTGAACAGCGCCACGTCCGAGCCCGCCGCCAGCGGCAGGTGCAGATCGGCGATGTCGCAGGTCGCGGTGCGGCGCGGGTCGATGACGACCACCCGCATCCCGGGCCGCGCCGCCTTGGCCGCCGCGATGCGCTGATGGAGCACCGGGTGGCACCATGCGAGGTTCGATCCGGTCAGCACCACGAGATCGGCAAGCTCCAGATCCTCGTAGGTGCCGGGCACGGTGTCGGTGCCAAAGGCCCGCTTGTGGCCCGCCACGGTCGAGGCCATGCAGAGCCGCGAATTTGTATCGATGTTGGCCGAACCGATGAAGCCCTTCATCAGCTTGTTAGCGACGTAGTAATCCTCGGTCGTCATCTGCCCCGAGACGTAGAAGGCGACGCTGTCGGGGCCGTGTTCGGCGACAGTCTCGCGAAACCGGTCGGCGACATGGCCCAGCGCCGTGCCCCAATCGGTCCGCGCCCCGCCGATCATCGGATGCAAAAGCCGGTCCTCACGGCCCATCGTCTCGCCCAGCGCCGTGCCCTTGGAGCAGAGCCGCCCGCGATTGGCCGGGTGATCCGGGTCGCCGCGGACCGTCAGACCGCCCTGTCCGTCCGGCTTGGCAAGCACCCCACAGCCCACGCCGCAATAGGCGCAGGTAGTGCGGATTTCGCCCGGCTCTGCGGCGGGCTGCGCCGCGCTCATGCCGCCGCCCTGCGGCCCACTGCGTCACCGTCGAGCAGCAGCCGCCCGTTCTCGACCCTGAGCGGATAGGTCGGGATCGCACCCTCGTCCGCGCCCTGCGCCTCGCCGGTCTCGAGGCTGAACACCCAGTTGTGCAGCGGGCAGGTCACGGCGCGGCCATGCACGATGCCTTCCGACAGCGGCCCGCCCTTGTGCGGGCAGCGGTCGGAGGCGGCGAAGACCTCCCGATCGCCCGTGCGAAACAGCGCCACGCAGCCCACGGGCGTCTTCACCAGCCGCGAGCCGCGCAGCGGGATGTCGTCGAGAGCGCCCACATCGATCCAGTTCATTCCGCAGCCTCCAGCGTGAGATCGGCCAGCGGCTGGAAGCGGCGCGCCTGCGCCGGTTCGGCCCGCTCGGCCCATGGGTCCTTTTGATAGATCGTCTGGCTCAGGTCGAAGCGCGCCACGAGGGCCGCGCGCTCGGCATCGTCCAGAAGCGCCTCGCGCACCCAGTCCATTCCAACCTTGGCGATCCACTTGTAGGGCCGGTCGAGATACTTGGCGTGCTCGCGGTAGAGCTGCACGAAAGCGACCGACCATTCCTCGGCCTCTGCCTCGGTGGCGACCTTCACCAGCGGCTGGATCTCCTTGAGGTCCATGCCCGCGGCCCCGCCGACGCCGATCTCGAAGCCGCTGTCCACGCAGATGATCCCGAGATCCTTGCAGGTCGCCTCGGCGCAGTTGCGCGGGCAGCCAGAGACGCCGAGCTTGACCTTGTGCGGCGTCCACGACCCCCAGAGGCGCTTTTCAAGCTTCACGCCGAGCCCGGTGCTGTCCTGTGTGCCAAAGCGGCAATGCTCGCGGCCCACGCAAGTCTTCACAGTGCGCAGCCCCTTGGAATAGGCGTGTCCCGACACGAGCCCCGCCTCGTTCAGATCGGCCCACATCGCGGGCAGATCCTCCTTCTTCACGCCCAGAAGGTCGATGCGCTGGCCCCCCGTCACCTTGACGGTCGGCACGCCGTATTTGTCGGCGGCGTCGGCGATGGCGCGAAGTTCGCGCGGATTGGTCAGCCCGCCCCACATGCGCGGCACCACGCTATAGGTGCCGTCCTTCTGGATGTTGGCGTGGTTGCGCTCGTTGACGAAACGCGACTGCGGATCGTCCTGATATTCGAGCGGCCAGTCGGCCAGCAGGTAGTAGTTCACTGCCGGGCGGCAGACATGGCAGCCATTCGGCGTACTCCAGCCCAGCTCCTGCCAGACGGCGGGTTGGGATTTCAGTTCCTGCGCCTTGATCAGGCGGCGGACGTCCTCGTGGGTGAGGTCGGTGCAGCCGCAGATCGGCTTGGCCGTGGGCATGACGAAATCGTCGCCCAAGGAGAGCGCCATGACCTGCTCGACCAGCCCGGTGCAGGTGCCGCAGGAGCCCGATGCCTTGGTGACGGCGCGGACGCCTTCGATGGTCGTGGCACCGCCCTCGACGGCCTCCACGATCCGGCCCTTGCACACGCCGTTGCAGCCGCAGATCTCTGCGTCAGCCGGTAAGGCTGCAACGGCCGCCATAGGGTCCGCCGAGGCGCCCCCCTGGAAGGCAGGCCCGAAGATCAGCGTCTCGCGCATTTCCGAGACGTCCTCGCGGTCCTTGATCAGCCCGTGGAACCACGCGCCGTCAGCGGTGTCGCCGTACATTACAGCGCCGATCAGCCGCTCGCCTTCGAGCACGAGGCGCTTGTAAACGCCGCGCGCCGGGTCGCGGAACACGATGTCCTCGCGGTCCTCCCCTTCGGCGAAATCGCCCGCCGAGAACAGGTCGCAGCCCGTGACCTTGAGCTTGGTCGCCACTTCCTTGGGCCGGAAGGCGGCCTCACGGTTCAGAAGCGTCTCGGCCAGCACCTTGGCCTGATCGTAGAGAGGTGCCACGAGGCCGAACACCGCGCCATCATGCTCGACGCATTCGCCAAGGGCGAGCACGTCCGGATCGGAGGTGATCATCCGGTCATCGACATGCACGCCGCGCCCGACCGCGAGCCCGGCGGATTTGGCGAGCGCCACGCTGGGACGAATGCCCACGGCCATGACCAGCAGATCGCAGATCAGCTCGGTGCCGTCATCGAGCATGAGCGCCTTCACATGGCCGTTCTTGCCCAGGATCTCCTTGGAGTTGGCCGAGCACATCACCTTGATGCCCTTGTCGGTCAGTGCGCGGCGCAGGAGATACCCCGCCGCCTCGTCGAGCTGGCGCTCCATCAGGTGCCCCATGATGTGCACCACGGTCACGTCGACGCCGCGCGCGGCCATGCCCGCCGCCGCCTCAAGCCCCAGCAGGCCACCGCCGATGACCACCGCTTTCGCGTCCGGCTTGGCCGAAAGGCCCATCATCCGCTCGGTGTCTTCGAGATCGCGGTAGGGGATCACGCCTTCGAGGTCGTGGCCCGGCAGCGGGATCATGAACGGGTCGGAGCCGGTCGCGACGACGAGCTTGTCGTAAGGCACCGCGCCCTTCTCGCCGACGACGATCTTGCGCGCCCGGTCGATCTCGACCACCCGTTCGCCGAAGCGGCAGGTGATGCCGTGGGCCTCATACCAATGGTCGTCATGGGTGACGATCTCGGCATAGGTCTTTTCGCCCGACAGCACCGGCGACAGCATCAGCCGGTTATAGTTGCCGCGCGGCTCGGCGTTGAAGAGGGTGATGTCGTAGGCTGCGGGATCGCTTTCGATCAGGCTTTCCAGCATCCGGCCCGAGGCCATGCCGGCGCCGATGACGACGAGTTTCTGGGTCATGGCGGTCACTCCGCTGCGATGGCGCTGGGCGCCGATTTCTTGCGAGGGTCGCGGCCGTGCTCGTATTCCTCGAGGAAATCGAGCACCTCCTGCCGGTAGTGGTAGTAGTCCGCGTGCTCCAGAAGCGCCTTGCGGGTGCGCGGGCGCGGCAGGTTCACGTCGACGATCTTGCCGATGGTGGCGCGCGGGCCGTTGGTCATCATCACCACCCGGTCGGCCAGAAGGATCGCCTCGTCGACGTCATGGGTGACGCAGACCGCCGTGGTCTTGGTGCGGTCCCATACATCCATGAGGACCTCCTGAAGCTCCCAGCGGGTGAGCGAGTCGAGCATCCCGAAAGGCTCGTCGAGCAGCAGCAGCTTGGGGCTCAGCGCGAAGGCACGGGCGATGCCGACACGCTGGCGCATGCCGTTCGACATCTCGGAGGCCATCCGGTCCATCGCGTTCCCGAGACCCACGCGTTCGAGGTAATGCTCGACCACCTCCTGCCGCTCGGATTGCGAGGCGCGGGGATAGACCCGGTCGACCCCCACGGCGACGTTCTCGCGCGCGGTGAGCCAGGGGAACAAAGACGGGCTCTGGAACACCACAGCGCGTTCGGGATCGGCCCCCTCGACATGGCGGCCGTCGAGCTTGATCGCGCCCTTCGAGATCTCGTTGAGACCGGCGGCCATCGTCAGCACGGTGGACTTGCCGCAGCCCGAATGGCCGATCAGCGAGATGAACTCGCCCCGGTTCATCTTGAGATTGAAGTCCTCGACCACCGTGAGCGGCCCCTTGGGGGTCGGATAGACCTTGTGCAGCTGCGAAAAGTCGAGGAAACGCTCCTCGATCAGCCCCTCTTGCGCCGCCTTCTGCGCGGCGGGAAGGTCGCGGGTCCGGTCGTGAACGGGGCGGATGTCCGGCAGGCGGCGCGTGCCCTCGACGCGGGCCTTGATGCCGACATCCATGAGATAGCCCGTGACCTGCGCGCGCAGCGCCTTGAAGGCAGGGTCCGAGTTCATCGCGCCGCGGTCGCGCGGACGCGGCAGCGTGACATTCACGGCCGCGCCCAAGGTGCCATCGGGATTGAGCGGCACGATCCGGTCGGCGAGCAGGATCGCTTCGTCCACGTCGTTGGTGATCAGCACGCAGGTGGTGCGCTCGCGCTCCCATATCTCGAGGATCTCGTCGGCGAGGTTGGCCCGCGTCAGCGCGTCGAGCGCCGAGAGTGGCTCATCGAGGAGCAACACTTCGGGCTCCATGGCAAGCGCGCGGGCGACCGAGACGCGCTGGCGCATGCCGCCAGACAGCTCGGCCGGGCGACGTGTCGTGGCGTGCCCCAGCCCCACCATCTCGATGTAGCGCTGCGCCTTGGCGGCCTTGTCGGATTTCGACAGTTCGGGATGCACCGCCTCGACCGCGAGCATGACGTTGCCCGCCACCGTGAGCCACGGCATCAGCGAGTAGCTCTGGAACACCAGCCCGCGCTCGGGGCCGGGGCCGGTGACGGGCTTGCCCTTGAAGGTGACGGTGCCTTGGTCGGGCGTCACCAGACCGGCCATCAGGTTCATCAGCGTCGACTTGCCGCTGCCCGAGAAGCCGAGGATCGCCACGAACTCGCCCTCGGCCACGTCGAGATCGATGGCCCGAAGCACGTCCTTGCGCGACTTGCCCTCGCCGAAACCCTTGGAGACGTTTTCGAATGAAAGGATGCTGGTCATGGCGATCACCGGTTCGGAGCGTAGGTGAAGAGCGATTGCAGCGCGAACATCACCCGGTCGAGCAGGAAGCCGATGATGCCGATGGTCAGCACCGCGACGATGATCCGCGCCAGCGACGACGACGAGCCGTTCTGGAATTCGTCCCAGACGAACTTTCCAAGGCCGGGATTCTGCGCCAGCATCTCCGCGGCGATCAGCACCATCCAGCCCACGCCCAAGCTCAGGCGAAGCCCGGTGAAGATCAGCGGCAGCGCCGAGGGCAGCACCAGCTTGGTGATCTTGGCGCGCGGGCTCATCTTGAGCACCTTGGAGACGTTGACGAGATCGCGGTCGACCTGCGCGACGCCGAGCGCGGTGTTGATCAGCGTCGGCCAGAGCGAGCACAGCGTCACGGTGATGGCCGAGACGAGGAACGACTTGGCGAAAAGCCCGCCTTCGGTGGCGGTGACGGCCGAGACGACCATGGTGACGATCGGCAGCCAGGCCAGCGGCGAGACCGGTTTGAAGATCTGGATCAGCGGATTGAGGGCAGCGTTGGCGGTGGCCGAGAGGCCCGCGAGGATGCCCAGCGGGATCGCCACGGCGCTCGCCACCAGAAACCCGAAGAACACGGTCACGATGGAGGTGCCGATCTGGTCGTAATAGGAGGGCGAGCCGGTGAAGGCGATGTCCTTGACCTCATCGGCGCGCCCCTGCTCCACCAAGCGCTCGTTGCGCATGGCCACCTGCTCCTCGAAGCGGGCCTTCTTCTCGGAGGTGCGGACGGCGTCCTCGTGCAGCCCGACCGCCTCCTGCCAGACCTGCCCCGGTCCGGGGATCGCGCCGAGCGAAGTCTGCACTTGCGGCGCCAGAGCCGCCCAGAGCGCGAGGAAGCCCGCGATGGCAAGGAGCGGCACGCCCAAGAGACGCCAGACGTCGCGCATCTGGGCGCGCGGGTTGTCGCCGGCGGCGGCCTTGATCAGCGGGGTGAGCCAAGCCAGGCCGAGGACCTGGAACCAGCGGTCGGCGACGCCGAGGCGGGCGAACCAGCGGGCGCGCCTTGCCTCCTTGTGGCCGGCCTCGATGGCGGTGGGATCGACTGCGGTCATGGGGGTGCTCCGGGGGTTTGGATCTGCGGAGGGAATGGAAGTGGCGGAGCCCCGCGCCGGGGCCCCGGCGGGTCAACCCTGAATCTCGGAGCCGACGACCGTCTGGTCGCCCTTCAGCCCGATGGGCAGGGTGTCGAGATAGGCGTTGGGGGCGCGGCCGTCATAGCCGATGCCATCGATGATGTCGGCGGCGGGCGTCGGTGCCTTGTAGCCGTCGCTGTCCCAAGGGAAATCGGCCTCATTCGCCAACCCCTCATCGACCAGCATCCGCGCGGCTTCGAGATAGATCTCGGGCTTGTAGACCGATTTCACGACCTCGTCGTACCAAGCGTCGTCCTTCGCCTCGGCGATCTGGCCCCAACGGCGCATCTGGGTGAGGTACCACACCGCGTCCGAGTAGAAAGGATAGGTGGCGTGGTGACGGAAGAAGGTGTTGAAATCGGGCACCTCGCGCACATCGCCCTTCTCGTACTCGAAGGTGCCGGTCATCGAAGCCGCGATCACCTCCGGGTCCGCGCCGACGTAATCGGGGCGCGACAGGATCTCGACCGCCTCCTCGCGGTTGGCGTTGTCGTTCTCGTCGAGCCAGATCGCGGCGCGGATCAGCGCCTTGGTCAAAGCGATGGTGGTGTTGGGGTTTTCCTCGACGAAGGCGGCAGTGAGGCCGAAGACCTTCTCGGGGTTGTTTTTCCACAGCTCGTAATCGGTGATGACCGGCACGCCGATGCCCATGGCGACGGCCTGCTGGTTCCACGGCTCACCCACGGCGTAGCCATAGATCGTCCCCGCTTCGAGTGTGGCGGGCATCTGCGGCGGCGGCGTCACCGACAACAGCGCCTCGGCGCCGATCTGGCCGGTGGTGTTCTGCTCGGAATAATAGCCGGGCTCGATGCCGCCGGCGGCGAGCCAGTAGCGCAGTTCGTAATTATGGGTCGAGACCGGGAAGACCATGCCCATATTGAAGGGTTTGCCCTCGGCCCGGTAGCTTTCGATCACCGGTTTGAGGGCCTCCGCGGAAATTGGATGCTGGGGTCGGCCTTCGGCGTCGGTCGGGATGTTCGGCTTCATCTCGTCCCAGACGGCGTTCGACACGGTGATACCGTTGCCGTTGAGATCCATGGAAAACGGCGTGACGATATGCGCCTCGGTGCCATAGCCGATGGTCGCGGCGAGAGGCTGACCGGCGAGCATGTGCGCCCCATCGAGCTGGCCGTCGATGACGCCGTCGAGCAGCACCTTCCAGTTGGCTTGCGCCTCGAGCGTGACGAACAGCCCCTCATCCATGAAGTAGCCCTGCTCATAAGCAATCGCGAGCGGCGCCATGTCGGTGAGCTTGATGAAGCCGAAGGTCAGCTCGTCCTTCTCGAGCGGCAGCATCTCGGCCATGGCGGGGCTCGCCAGAAGGGTCGTGGTGGCAAGGATGGCGGAAAGCCTGTTCATGCGCGTCGTTCCCGTTTCAGGGCCCGGGGGGAAGTACCGGGCAAACATCAAAAAAGCCGCCGACTCCGTTCGCGGGACCGTCCCCGAGGGAGGTCGCGAGGAGTCGAGCGGCTTTGCTCGGATCACCCAGCTTGGTGGGAGATGACTGTCGACCGTGCCCCGTTGCCCGGCCTGTGTTTCGATCTGGCCGCTTTTGCCGCGGTGCTGCAAGGGCGATGCCGCACGGCAGCGAAGTCTCGGGTCGCGCCTTTGCGATCTGCCGCTTTTTCGATCAGTCGGGAACCGAAAGATCGAAAACCCGGCCATCGAAGAACCGATCGCGCCGCAGCACCAGCCGCCCCGATTCCGATGCGGCCGGGGTGTCGGCCTCGATCGTGCCTTCGAGCTTTTCCGACGCGCCGGGCATCTCGGCCCCCGTTCCTGCGAGAAGGCGGCGGTAGAGATCGGTGCGGAACACGCCGCGCGCCCGTGCCGTCGCGGCCTGCGGGTCCTGCCCGGCCCGCTTCGCGAGCCGCCGCGCGATCCATGCGGCCTGACTGCGCCATGGAAAGCTCGCGGCGCCTGCGTGAAACTCAACGAATCCCTCGACCCGCCGCGCATCGCCGCGAGACGAGATGGTGAGCCGCCCCGAAAGTGCGCGGTCGATCACCTCGGCGGGCAGGTTAAGATGCTCGCGCCGCGCCAGAATCTCGGCCGCCGTGGTGCGGCTGCCGGGCCGGTCGAGCCAGCGGCCCGCGCGCCAGACCGCGCGCATCAGCCGCCCCAGCGTCTCTTCCTCGCGCGCGGCCCAGTCGCTGCGCACCGCGAGCACCTTGCCCGGCGCAAACGCCCAGATCGCGGCACCGGGCAAGAGCAACTCGCCCACCCCGGTCTCCACCGCAATCGAACCCCACGGTTCGCCCACGCAAAAGGCGTCGATCTCTCCGGCGGCGATGGCCTCGGCCATCAAGGGTGGCGGCACGGTGCGGATGTCGATCGCGGGCGCGCCCGGCTCGGAGAGCCAGTAGTGCAGAAGCTCGGCATGCATGGAGAAGGGAAACGGCACGCCGATGCGCAGCCCCGCCCCCGCCGCCGCGCGCAGCGCCGCCCGCGCGGCCACCGCATCCGAAAAATCGAAGCCGAACCCTTGGGCGCGCATCCTCTCGGCCAATGCCCGGCTGACCCCGATCACGTCGCCATTGACCGCCAGCACCGACACCGCCGAAAGCGGGACCGACACGCCGCCCAAGCCCAGCGCCATGGCGACCGGCACCGGTGACAGCATATGTGCCGCCTCGACGCCGCCAAAGGCCAGCATGTCGCGCAGCGTCGACCACGAAGGCGCGCGCTCGAGCCGCAGGTCCAGCCCCTCCTCGCGCGCGAAGCCCATCTCGGACGCGGCGATCAGCGGCGCGGCGTCGACAAGCGGCATGAAACCGATCGAGAGGGCGATGCTCATGACAAGAGCCCCGCTGCCGTGACCAGCGCCTCGGCCACGTCGGCCACGCGGCGCCCCTGATCCATCGCGGTACGGCGCAAAAGCGCATAGGCCTCGCCCTCGTCGATGCCGCGCGCCTTCATCAACAGGCCCTTGGCGCGGTCGATCACCTTGCGCTCTTCGAGCGCGCGGCGCGTCGCGGCCAGTTCGGTGCGCATCTGACGGAACACGTGAAACCGGGTCACGGCGGCGTCGATCACCGGCTTGAGCCGTTCGGCCCGCAACCCGTCGACCACATAGGCCGACACGCCCGCCTCGATCGCGGCCTTGGTGAGCCCGGCTTCGCTGCGATCGACGAACATCGCCACGGGCCGGTCGAGCGGGCTCGAGGCCAGCGTCAGCTCTTCGAGCGTGTCGCGCGAGGGGTTGGCGATGTCGATCAACACGATGTCGGGGTCACGCTCGGAGATGCGCCGGGCGAGACCGGTCTGCTCGCCGATGACATGGATGTCGTAATCGCCCGCCTCGCGCAGGCTGTCGACGATCAGCAGCGCCCGATCGCGGTCCTGTTCGACCACGACGATGGAAAGCCTGTCCTTGACCTGTCGTGCCAGAGCCCCGCCTCCCCGATGAGATCGGCTCTCATCTGCCCGATCCTCGGGCAAAGACCCATGCGCGCGCCCGGGTGGGAGGCGGTCAGGCGCGGCGTCGCTCGATTAATGGGCAGGCAGGCGGGCGCTTGCCCATTTCGCGGGACGCTTCGGGACCGCTGCGGGGTCAGCGCAGCGCGTAACCATGCCTGAGCCGCAGCCGCAGAATCCGCGTCGCGAGATCCTGCGCCTCGCGCATCGTGCCCGAGCCCGCGATGCGGATCCGCCCCCGCCCGCCGATCCGGCCCCAGCGCACCACAAGCGCGGTCTGCGCGAAGAGATCGGGCTCGAGGCTGATCTCGTAGAAGCGGTAGCAATTGCGCGCCGCGTCGATCTTTTCGAGATGGATCTCCATAAAGGCGCCCTGCCCTGCGAGGTTCTTTCCATAAGAAGCGCTCGCCCCCTGTCTGGCAAGGGGCGGGCCGGTCACGTTCATGCAACGTGCCGAGCGGTCGCCCTGCCGGCGGGCGGCACCGCCAATCATGGCAAAATTGCGCAATGGCGCGGCTGGGTCGTAGTCCCATGCGACGCGCCGGACCGGCCCTAGTTCAGCCCAAACAGCACGCCGCCGAGGCTCAGCGATCGGTCGAAGCGCCCTTCGCGCAGGAAGGTCAGCGCCTGCGCCATCACCAGCGGGTTGTTCATCATAAAAGTGTGGCTGACCGGCAGGACGATATGATCCCGCGCGCCCTGAAGCCGGGTCGAGGCGACCGAGACCTTGCCGTCATCCGGCCCTTCGATCAGCCCTGAGAACACAGGGTTGAGCGAGGCGTCCCCGGCGATGATGCCGACCTCGTAGGAGGGCAGCGGCTCGAGCCGGTTGGGCAGGCTCCCCGGCTCGGTGCCAAGTTGCAGCCCGGCGGGACCGTTGAGCCACTCGAACGGCTCGAACTCGCCGAAGACATCGACCAGCTCGGAGCCCTTGTTCGGCGGGGCCAGCATCACCACACGGCCCATCTTGGCGGGGCGATGATCGGTAAGCCAGAGCCGCGCGAGGATGCCGCCCATCGAATGGGTCACGAAATGCACGGTGCGGTCGCCGCAGGCCCGCACGTCGTCGGGCAGCGCATCGACCAGATCCTCGATCCGCGCCTCGGTCGAGGGGTAGCCGCGATTGACCACCTTGTAGCCATTGGCTTCGACCACCTCGGCCATCGGCGCAAAGCTGAGGTCGGTGCGCGCGAGGCCGTGCAGGAACACGACGCAGTCCGACGCCGCCTCGGGCGCGGCGCGCACGCACCCCGCGAGCAGCGCGAGACAGGTGGTCAAAAGGATCAGCGGACGTGTCATGATGCATATCTAGGCGTTCGGCACGCGCCGGACAGGCCACACTTGCGTGTGATCGCGGCCTTGGGCCATGGTCGCGTCATGAGCACCCCCGTCCGCCTCGCCGTGCGCGCGATCCTGATGCACGAGAATCATTTGCTTTTGGTTAATGCCTACAAGGGCCGCGACGATTTATGGTGCGCGCCGGGCGGTGGGGTCGAACCGCATGCCTCGCTGCCCGACAACCTCGCGCGCGAGCTGCACGAGGAATGCGGGCTGAAGGTCGAAGTGGGTGCGCCCTGCCTCGTCAACGAGTTCCACCACCAGCGGCGCGGCTTTCACCAGGTCGATCTTTATTTCCGCTGCGAGATACGTTCGGGCGACCCCTTCGGCGATTGGATCGATCCAGAGGGTATCGTCAGTCACCGGCGATGGGTCACGCGGGACGAGATGGCGAAACTGCGGGTCAAACCCGACAGTCTCGCCGCCGTGGCGTGGCAGGATGCGGATGCACCGGGCTATGACCCGTTGGAGCCGATCGTGCTCTAGAGCGCGAAGAACAGCACCGTCATCACCAGCCCAACGCCGGTGATGCCGAGGCGCAGGAGCGGCATCGGCACGCGCCGCGCCCCGCGCGCCCCGAGATAGCCGCCGATGGTCGTCGCCACCGCCATGATCAGCGCCGCGTCCCACTCGATCAGCCCGGCGGCGGCATAAGCGGCCGCCGAAACCAGCGACAGCACCGCCGAGAGCAGCACCTTGAGCCCGTTCATGCCGTGCAGGTTCACGAAGCCGATGAGACCCAACATGGCCAGAAGCAGGATGCCCAGCCCACCGTTGAAATAGCCGCCATAGATCGACACCGCGAGCACCGCAGCCCCCGACAGCACCGGCCCCGCCGGGCCGAAACCGCGCGCCCGCACGAAGGCGAGCACGCGCGGGCCCGCGGCGAAAAGCAGCGTGGCGACCAGCAGCAGCCACGGCACCAGCCCCTCGAACACCGCGCCAGGCGTCACCAGCAGCAGCCCCGCGCCGAGCAGACCGCCCAAGGCTCCAAGCCCGATGATCGCGCGCAGCCCCAGCGTGCCCTCGGCCGCCACGTCCGATCGGTAGCCCCAGGCCGAACTGGCATAGCCCGGCAGCGCGCCGATGGTGGCGGTGGCATTGGCCGCGATCGGCGGCACGCCGAGCCAGACCAGCGCCGGAAAGGTCAGGAAGGTGCCGCCGCCCGCGACGGCGTTGAGCGCACCCGCGAGAACGCCCGCGACGGTGAGCGTGACGAAGAACAGCATGGAGACTCCCCTTGGAACCGGCGCGAACCGGCACAGACCGAAACGGACCGCCCGATCCATGCCGTGCGCATGCACCGGGAGCAAGGGGGGTTGCGCAAACGGAAAAAGGGGGCCTTTCGGCCCCCTTCCCCTTTGGATCGGTGAGATCGCGGCAGATTACATCATGCCGCCCATGCCACCCATGCCACCCATGCCGCCCATGTCCGGGGCACCGCCCTCGTCCTTCTTGGGCTTGTCGGCGATCATGGCTTCGGTGGTGATCAGCAGACCGGCAACCGAGGCTGCGTCCTCGAGCGCGGTGCGGGTCACCTTGGCGGGGTCGATCACGCCGAACTTGAACATGTCGCCATATTCTTCGGTCTGCGCGTTGAAGCCGAAGGTCAGGTCGGTCGACTCGCGGACCTTGCCTGCCACCACGGCACCGTCGACGCCGGCGTTCTCGGCGATCTGGCGCAGCGGCGCTTCGAGAGCGCGGCGCACGATGGTGATGCCGGCGTTCTGGTCGGAGTTGTCACCGGTCAGACCTTCGAGCGACTTGCCGGCCTGCACGAGGGCGACACCGCCGCCGACGATCACGCCTTCCTGAACCGCGGCGCGGGTTGCGTTGAGCGCGTCATCGACGCGGTCCTTGCGTTCCTTGACCTCGATCTCGGTCATGCCGCCAACGCGGATGACGGCGACGCCACCGGCGAGCTTGGCCACACGCTCCTGCAGCTTCTCTTTGTCGTAATCCGAGGTGGTCTCTTCGATCTGGGTGCGGATCTGGGAAACGCGAGCCTCGATCTCGGCCTTTTCGCCATGGCCGTCGACGATGGTGGTCTCGTCCTTGGTGATCGTCACCTTCTTGGCGGTGCCGAGCATGTCCATGGTGACATTCTCGAGCTTCATGCCGAGATCTTCCGAGATCACCTGGCCACCGGTGAGGATCGCGAGATCCTGCAGCATGGCCTTGCGACGATCACCGAAGCCCGGCGCCTTGACGGCGGCGATCTTCAGGCCGCCACGCAGCTTGTTGACGACGAGCGTGGCCAGAGCCTCGCCCTCGACATCCTCGGCGATGATCAGCAGCGGCTTTTGCGACTGGATCACCTGCTCGAGCAGCGGCACCATCGGCTGCAGCGACGAGAGCTTCTTCTCGTGCAGCAGGATCATGCAGTCTTCGAGATCGGCGATCATCTTGTCGGGGTTGGTTACGAAGTAGGGCGACAGGTAGCCGCGATCGAACTGCATGCCCTCGACGACTTCGGTCTCGGTCTCGAGGCCCTTGTTCTCCTCGACGGTGATGACACCCTCGTTGCCGACCTTCTGCATCGCATCGGCGATCTGGCGGCCGATCGAGGCTTCGCCGTTGGCCGAGATGGTGCCGACCTGGGCGACTTCGTCGCTGTCGTTCACCGGACGGGCGGCGGCGCGGATCGCCTCGACGACCTTGGCGGTGGCGAGATCGATGCCGCGCTTGAGGTCCATCGGGTTCATGCCGGCGGCGACCGACTTCAGGCCTTCCTTGATGATGGCCTGGGCCAGCACGGTGGCGGTGGTGGTGCCGTCACCCGCTTCGTCGTTGGTGCGGGAAGCGACTTCCTTCACCATCTGCGCGCCCATGTTCTCGAACTTGTCCTCGAGTTCGATCTCCTTGGCGACGGTGACGCCGTCCTTGGTGATGCGGGGCGCACCGAAGGATTTCTCGATGACCACGTTGCGGCCCTTGGGGCCGAGGGTCACCTTCACCGCGTTCGCGAGCGTGTTGACGCCCTTGAGCATGCGGTTGCGGGCATCGGTGTCGAACTTGACGTCCTTGGAAGCCATGTGAGTGCTCCTTGATCTGAATTCAGGTGGAAAAGGTCAGCGAGGGTCTCAGGCGATGACGCCGAGGATGTCGCTTTCCTTCATGATCAGCAGCTCTTCGCCGTTGACGGTGACCTCGGTGCCGGACCACTTGCCGAACAGGACGCGATCGCCTTCCTTGACGGCCATCGCGATCAGTTCGCCATTGTCCTTGCGGGCGCCGTCGCCACAGGCGATCACTTCGCCCTCGGCCGGCTTTTCCTTGGCGTTGTCGGGGATGATCAGACCGCCCTTGGTCTTTTCTTCGCCCTCGACGCGACGCACCAGGACCCGGTCGTGAAGCGGTTTGAATGCCATCTCTGCAGCTCCTCAGCAGTATATGTGTTCTCATGCCTCCAGGCTTGGAGGCATTAGCACTCCCATCTGGTGAGTGCCAACACCGGGAGAGGTAAGCAGGGCTCACAGAGCTGTCAAGCGGCATGGCACGCGCAAATGTCACGCCTCGCGCGCGCGTATGAGAATTTTGAAAAAAGGGGTTCTCACGGGGACGTGTCCGTGCATTATGCACCTAGGACAACCCCGGATCGGGAGGGCGGCTTATGACTAGAGGATATTCTCTCATCGGCTAGAGGCCGTGCCACCGTCTGTCGCGGAGGGCCGGTTCGCCCCCGCTTCCGCATTTCGATCCCCCCCCTTCAGGTCCTGCTTCATGACACCCCGTATTGACGTGGCCGATCCTTCGGTCGCCGCCTGCCGTCGTCCCGTGCGACGCGCTTCGCCCGCCGCGTGCCGCACCGCCCTTCGGGCCTCGTGGCGCGCATGGTGGGGCCGAACCGGCAGCGCCTTGATCTGCCATTACCCGCGCGCCTCTCCGCTCTAGGGCCGAGACCGCCAGCGACCATTTTCCGCCCCCGGTGACGCCGACCGCGCCACCGGACGGATGAGACGTGGCCGCCGTTCCGACCGGGCATGGGTTCTCCATGCCCAAGAACTCAACCCATGGATGAAAAGGAATTATCCAATGCATCCCCCATTCTACATCGTCGATCACCGTGCCGAGCCCGATGCCCCCGCCCCTTGGGAGGAGCGGCCCCGCATGCGGCGCGGCGGGCCCCGACGGCTCGATCTGAGCGCACCGCATACGGGCACCGGCCTCGCCGTGCAGCGCACCGCAAGCGACGATCCCCCCACACCCCGCACCGGAGCCGGGGGCGTCTGGCCGCGCCTGCGGGCGCTGCTGGATCGCAGGCCCAAGACGGAGCCTGCGCGGTGACACGGGGGGCGGCGTGGAGATCCGCACCGCCCCTCCCCACCCTTTCTCGCGAGATCCGTCGGGCGGGTGACAAGCCCCGCGCCCCTGCCTATAAGGCGCGCGACCCGTTCACCCGTATTTCTGCGAAGGATCTCCCCATGACCACGCTCGTCTTCGGCCACAAGGCGCCCGACACCGATTCGACCGGCTCGCCGCTCATCTGGGCCTGGTATCTCGGTCAGCGCGGCGAAACCGCCGAAGCCCGCCTTCTCGGCACGCCCAACACCGAAGCCAGCTTCGTGGCCGAGCGCTGGGGCTTCGAGCTGCCGCAGATCATCGACGACGTGGAAGAGGGTCAGAAGGTCGTCCTCGTCGACACCAACAACCCCGCCGAGCTGCCCGCCTCGATCAACAAGGCCGACATCCTCGCGATCATCGACCACCACAAGCTGTTCGGCGGCCTCGAGACCAAGGGCCCGATCGACATCACCATCAAGCCCGTGGCCTGCACCGCCACCATCATGCACGAGCTGATGGGCCACGTCGCCACCGAGATGCCCGAAGGCATCAAGGGGCTGATGCTGTCGTGCATCCTCAGCGACACACTGGAATTCCGCTCGCCCACCACCACCCCGGCCGACAAGGCGCTGGCCGAGCGTCTGGCCGCCGATCTCGGCGTCGACATCTCCGACTATGCGAGCGAGATGTTCGCCGCCAAGTCCGACGTCTCCGCCTTCTCCGAAGCCGAGCTGCTGCGCATGGACAGCAAGGAGACCACCGTTGAGGGCAAGAAGCTACGCGTGAGCGTGCTCGAGACCACCTCGCCCGATCAGGTGCTGTCGCGCAAGGCGGCGCTGCTCGAGGCGATGCCCAAGGTCGCGGCCGAGGACGGCGCCGACGAGGTGCTGCTGTTCGTCGTCGACATCCTCAAGGAAGAGGCGACGATGCTCATCCCCAACGACGCGGTGAAGGCGATCGCCGAGAAAAGCTTCGGCGCGACCGTATCGGGCGACAGCGTCGTGCTGCCCGGCGTGATGAGCCGCAAGAAGCAGATCATCCCCGTGCTGAAGGTCTGAGGCGCATGACCAGGATCATCGAGAGCTTCACCGACATTTCGGGCGGCTATGACGCGGCCTTCGTCGATCTGTGGGGCTGCATGCATGACGGCTTGCGCGCGCATGACGCCGCGGTCGCCGCGATGCGCGGCTTTCGCGCGGGCGGGGGCAAGGTGATCCTGGTCACCAACTCGCCGCGTCCGCGCGCCTCGGTCGAGGACCAGATCGAAGGACTCGGCGTGCCGCGCGACTGCTGGAATTCGATCGCGAGTTCCGGCGATTCGGCCCGCGCCGCGATGTATGAGGGCGTGGTCGGCGAACAGGTCTGGTTCATCGGCGACGACCGGGACGAGGCCTTCTTCGAACCCCTGAAGATCGTCAAGGACCCGGTCGCGGTCACCCGCACCGATCTCATCGAGGCCGAAGGCATCGTCTGCTGCGGCCCGGAGGATGAACACGCCGATCCCGACATCTACCGCCCGCAATTCGAGAAGGCGGTCGCGCGTGGGCTCAAGCTGCTTTGCGCCAACCCCGACATCATCGTCGATCGCGGCGATGAGCGGGTCTGGTGCGCCGGCGCTCTGGCGCGGCTCTACACCGAGATGGGCGGCACGAGCCTCTATTTCGGCAAGCCGCACGCACCGATCTACGATCTGGCGCGGCGTCGCCTCGCCGAGATCGATCCGAGCGTCACCGACGACCGCATCATCTGCATCGGCGACGGGCCGCAGACCGACGTGGCGGGCGCGGCGAATGCCGGTCTGGACGGGCTGTTCATCACCGGCGGGCTGTCGGCCGAGGAAACCGGCACCGCGCCGGGCGGTCAGCCCGACGCAGGCAAGCTCGAGGCGCATCTGAAGGACGAGCGGCAGGCCCCGGCCTATGCCATGGGCTTCCTGCGCTGAGACGATGGGGGCGCGCGCCCGCTTGCGCGCGCCCCGCCTCGCGGCTACCCAAGGCGCCATGCGCATCCTGAGCGACTTTTCCGGCCTCACCCCCACCGACCGCGGCGCCGCCGCGGCCATCGGCAATTTCGACGGCGTCCATCTCGGTCACCGCGCCGTCATCGATCTCGCCCGCGACGAGGCCGCGCGCCTGAACGCTCCCTTGGGCGTGATGACCTTCGAGCCGCATCCGCGCGAGTATTTCGCGCCCGACGCCCCGCCCTTCCGGCTGATGAACCGCACCGCCCGCGCCCACCGGCTCGAGAAGATCGGCGTCGAACGGCTGTTCGAGCTGCCCTTCGATGCTGAGCTTGCGGCGCTGACGCCGGACGCTTTCGCGCGCGAGGTGATCGCCCGCGGCCTCGGGCTGCGCCATGTGGTGATCGGCGCCGATTTCCGCTTTGGCAAGGGCCGCGCAGGCGACGCCGCGATGCTGCAGGCGCTCGGGGCCGAGCACGGCTTCGGCGTCACCGTCTCGCCGCTCATCGCGCTCGAGGCGGGCGAGGTCAGCTCCACCGCGATCCGTCACGCCCTGAGCGAGGGGCGTCCCCGCGACGCCGCCGCGATGTTGGGCCATTGGCACCGGCTGGAGGGCGAGGTGATCCACGGGGAAAAGCGGGGCCGCGAGCTGGGTTATCCGACCGCCAACATGGGGGTAGCCGGCCTGCACATGCCGCGCTTTGGTGTCTATGCCGTCAAGATCGACGTCCTGAACGGCCCGCATGCGGGCAGCTATGACGGCGCCGCCTCGATCGGCGTGCGGCCGATGTTCGGGGAAAACCAGCCCAACTGCGAGACATTCCTCTTCGACTTTTCCGGCGATCTCTACGGCGCCGAAATCTCGGTGGCGCTGGTCGATTACCTGCGCGGCGAAGAAAGGTTCGACGGGCTGGACGCCCTGATCGCCCAGATGGACGCCGACTGCGTCCGCGCGCGCGAGGTGCTGGCCGATGCGTGAGAAGTTCTGGGAGCTGCCGATCGAGTCGCTCGACAACCAGGAATGGGAGGCCCTCTGCGACGGCTGCGGCAAGTGCTGCCTCAACAAGATCGAGGACGAGGACACCGGCGAGGTCGCGCTGACGCGGGTGTCGTGCCGCCTGCTCGATGGATCCACCTGTCTGTGCTCGAAATACGAGACACGGCACAAATACGTGCCCGAATGCATCGTGCTGACGCCTGAAAAGATCGCCGAGACGATGTATTGGCTGCCGCAGACCTGCGCCTACCGGCTGCGCGCCGAGGGCCGCCCGCTTCATGGCTGGCATCACCTGGTCTCGGGCGACCGGCAGGCGGTGCACCGCGCGGGCGTGTCGATGATCCACCGCACCGTGCCCGAGACCCAGGTCGATGACGACGACTGGGAGGACCACATCATCGAGGAGCCCGTCTGATGCAATTCGCCTCCGACAATGCCGGTCCCGCCCATCCCGCAATTCTCGATGCCCTGGCGTGGGCCAATGACGGCCACCAGCGCGCCTATGGCTCGGAGAGCGCGATGGAGCGGGTGCGGGACCGCATCCGCGAAATCTTCGAGGCTCCGTCCGCCGAGGTGCATCTCGTCGCGACCGGCACGGCGGCCAATTCGCTGATACTGGGCTGCATGGCACGGCCCTGGGATGCGATCTTCTGTTCGGAGCACGCGCATATCGAGCATGACGAGGGCAACGCCCCCGAATTCTATACCGGCGGCGCCAAGCTCAGCCTCGTCCCCGCCCCCGACGGGCGCATGTCGGCGACGGATCTGGAGCGGGTGATCGGCGCGCCGGGTGCGCGCTCGTTCCACAACGCCCAGCCCGGCCCGGTCTCGGTCACCCAAGTGACCGAGACCGGCAGCGTCTATGCGCTCGACCAGGTCCGCGCCATCGGCGACCTCGCTCGCGCGCGGGGTCAGAAGGTCCACATGGATGGCGCGCGATTCGCCAACGCCATGGCGGCGCTGAGCTGCACGCCTGCCGAGATGACGTGGAAGGCGGGTGTGGACGCGCTGAGCTTCGGCGGCACCAAGAACGGCTGCCTCGGGGTCGAAGCGGCGGTGTTCTTCGACCCTGCGCTGGCGCAGGACTTTGCACTGCGACGCAAGCGCGGCGGGCACCTGTTCTCCAAGCACCGGTTTCTCTCGGCGCAGATGGAGGCCTATCTAGCGGACGATCTCTGGCGCGATCTCGCCGCCCGCGCCAACGCCGCCTGCGCACAGTTGGTCGCGGGGCTGGAGCGACACGCCGAGGTCGAAATCGTCTGGCCCACCGAGGCCAACCTCGTCTTCGTCACCTTGCCTCGCGCCACCTGTCGGCGGTTGATCGAGGGGGGGGCCGATTTCTACGTAATGGACGGCGATCCGATGCAGGGCGACCCGAAGGCACGCCTCACCGCGCGCCTCGTCTGCGACTGGTCGCTGGGCGAGGCACGGGTGGCGCAGTTCCTGTCGCTGCTGGGATAGGGCCTGCTCTCAGAGCTGCCCCGACAGGTGCAGGTCCAGATCCCCGAGCCGGTCCTGCCCCCAGAACCGCTCATCGGTGTCGGTAATGTAGAAAGGCGAGCCGAACACGCCGCGCCGCACCGCCTCCTCGAGGTTCTGGCCGTATTCGTCGGCCGCCATCATCAGGTTGCTCTCGGCGAGGCCGGGATCGAAGCCCGCCTCCTCGAGCGCCGCGCAGATCACGTGTTCGAGCGCGATGTCCTTTTCCTCGGCCCAGCAGGCGCGGGTGATCGCGTGCACCAGCACCCCCATGTCGCCGCCGCCCGCCTTCTGGGCGTTGATGATCGCATAGGAGGACGGCGCGCCGTTGGTGGGCCAGTTGGCCGGACGCATCACCAGCGGCAGCCCCGCCTTCTTGGCCTGACGCCGCATCTCCTGCGCGCGGTATTCGAGCCGGCTCGGGTGCCGGTCCTTGGGCAGTTGCCCGCCCGATCGCGGGAACAGCGCCATCACGTCCATCGGGCGATAGGTGATCTCGGCGCCATGCTTGGCGGCGATCTCCTCGAGCCTGCGCCCGGCGATGTAGACATAAGGCGACAAGGTCGCAAAAAAGTAATCGATCTTCGGCACGTGCGCCCTCCGCGGCCTCCACCCCCATCGGGCAGGTTTGCGCCATGCTAGGGCTGTGCTAGGCGGTGTCAATCTCCCGCCGCCCCGCCCCGGGGCCGCCCAAGCCTGCCAAGGATGCCGCTTGATGCCCACCCTGAACGAGCCGAAGCTGATCGCCGGTAACGCCAACCAGCCCCTCGCCCAAGCCGTCGCGCGCCGCATGTCGATGCATCGCGGCATGAATGTCGGCCTCGTCGATGCCCGGATCGAGCGGTTCAATGATCAGGAGATTTTCGTCGAGGTCTATGAGAACGTCCGCGGCGAGGACATGTTCATCATCCAGCCGACCTCGAACCCGGCCAACGACAACCTGATGGAGCTTTTGATCATGGCCGACGCGCTGCGGCGCTCCTCGGCGGCGCGGATCACCGCCGTGATCCCCTATTTCGGCTACGCCCGTCAGGATCGTCGCGCCAAGGCGCGCACACCGATCTCGGCCAAGCTCGTGGCCAACCTGATCGCCGAGGCGGGGATCGAACGGGTACTGACCATGGATCTACACGCGGCCCAGATCCAGGGCTTCTTCGACATTCCCGTCGACAACCTCTACGCCGCGCCGATCTTTGCCCTCGACGTGGCGCATCACTTCAAGGGCCGCCGCGACGAGGTCATGGTGGTCTCGCCCGATGTCGGCGGCGTCGCCCGCGCGCGCGAGCTGGCCAAGCGCATCGGCGCGCCGCTCGCCATCGTCGACAAGCGTCGCGAAAAGGCCGGCGAAGTGGCCGAGATGACGGTGATCGGCGATGTGTCGGGCAAGGCCTGCATCATCGTCGACGACATCTGCGACACCGCCGGCACGCTGTGCAAGGCGGCCGAGACGCTGATGGAGGCCGGTGCCACCGAGGTGCACAGCTACATCACCCACGGGGTGCTGTCGGGCCCGGCGGTGAGCCGGATCGAGAAATCGGTGATGAAATCGCTGGTGATCACTGATTCGATCGAGCCGACCGAGGCCGTGAAGAACGCCCCCAACATCCGCATCGTGCCGACCGCGCCGATGTTCGCGCAGGCGATCCTCAACATCTGGCACGGCACCTCGGTCAGCTCGCTCTTCGAGCACGAGACGCTGACGCCGATCTATGAAGGCATGTACGCGGCCAACTGAGACGGACCTTCGGGCGGGGGTCTTAGCCGAAAACCCCCGCTAGCGCCTGCGACAACGCTACGCTCGCGGCCTCGGGCTGCAACAGCCAAGCCAGCGCGCGGCCCATCGCGCCCATGCCTTCCAACCGCGCAAGCATCTCGGCCAGCGCTGTCGGATCGAGCCGCGCCAGCAGCAGGCTCTTGGCGCCGAGCGCCGCGAAGATCGGAAACATCGCCAGCGTCAGCAGCACGAGGCCGACACCGCGTTCGCGCGGCAGCGGGGCGAGGACCACGAGATCGCCGTCATGGACACGGCTCATCGCGGTGCCGTCGGGATGACGGAGTCTCGCTGTGGGGTGCGGAAAACGGGTTTCGACGCTGTACGACACGCTGGACATGGCAATCGGCCTTGGCAAGGTGCCCCCACCTCACGGTGTCATGACTATTGCCGGATCATGGCGCAAATGTGGCAAAGGGGTCCGTTTCCGGCGGAAAAGTGTTCCCCGCCTTGCCCCCGCCTTACCACCGACACGCTTGTCAGCCGCGCTTCATGTCGAGCGTGGTCCATTCGCCGTGACTTTCACGGCCTGCGCGGGCAAAACCGTTGGCGACATAGACGGTCTCCACGGCATCGGCCTGTTCGTTGAGGATGCCCGACAGGATCACCCGCCCGCCCGGCGCCACCTTGGCCGCCATCTCGGGCGCAAGGGCCACCAGCGGGCCCTTGAGGATGTTGGCGAAGACCAGGTCGAAGGGCGCCGCCGCCTCGAGGGCCTCGTGCTCGAAACCCGCCGCCTCGAGGCACTCCACCTGTCCGGCCATGCCATTGGCCGCGAGGTTGGCCTCGGCCACCTCGACCGCCACCGCGTCGATGTCGGAGGCCATCACCCGCGCCTCGGGCCAGACCTTCGCCGCCGCCATGGCCAGAACGGCGGTGCCGCAGCCGATATCGGCGATGCGCGCGGGCATCGCGCCTCCCACCGCCTGCGCGTCGAGGGCCTTGAGACAGCCCAGCGTCGTGCCGTGATGCCCGGTGCCGAAGGCCATCGCCGCCTCGATCAGCAGCGGAACGCGGCCCTCGGGAACCTTGTCGGCGTCATGGCTGCCATAGACGAAGAAGCGTCCCGCCTCGACCGGGGCCAGCTCACGGCGCACCTTGGCGACCCAATCCTCGTCGGGCACCTCGGAGACGACGAACCGCCCGGCCCCGTAGCTCGCCGCCAACAGGTCGAGCGCCACGGCGTCGGGCGTCTCCTCGAAATAGGCGGTGACCTCGTAGAGCCCCGAACCGTCCTCGATCTCGAACACGCCGGTGCCGTAGGGCGCGGGATCGAGATCTTCGAGCGCCTCGGACAGCACTTCGCCGCGGCGCTGGTCATCAAGCTTGGTGATCGCGGTATAGACGGGCATCGAAGGTCTCCGGGCAAAGGGGCTGGGATGCGGCATAGGCGCAAGCGAAGGGGGCGGTCAATCGCCGCCCCCCTCGTTACCGTGTCATGGGTCGATCGCTCAGACGCCGACGCCGATCGGGCAGGTCACGCCGGTGCCGCCGATGCCGCAATAGCCGTTCGGGTTCTTGTCGAGATACTGCTGGTGGTAATCCTCGGCCATGTAGAAAGCGGGCGCGTCGACGATCTCGGTGGTGATGGCGCCGTAGCCCGCGCCGGTCAGGCGCGGCGAGAACGCCTCGCGCGAGGCTTCGGCGGCGCGTTTCTGACCTTCGTCGAAGGCGTAGATGCCCGAGCGGTACTGCGTGCCACGGTCGTTGCCCTGCCGCATGCCCTGCGTCGGGTCGTGGTTCTCCCAGAACACGCGCAGCAGTTCCTCGTAGGAGGTCTTGGACGGATCATAGACCACGCGGACCACCTCGTTGTGGCCGGTGCGCCCGGAGCAAACCTCTTCATAGGTCGGGTTCGGCGTGTAGCCGCCCGCATAGCCCACCATGGTCGAATGCACGCCCGGCAGCTTCCAGAAGATCCGCTCCACGCCCCAGAAACAGCCCATGCCGAACATCGCGACCTCGAAGCCCTCGGGCGCCTCGGGGTCGAGCTTGGTGCCCAGCACGCTATGAGTGGTGGCGGTGGGGATCGGCTGCGGGCGGCCCGGCAGCGCGTTCTCGGGGGTGACCATCTCGGTCTTGGTCGAACTCAGGCCGAACATCGGGCTCTCCTCGTCTTGTGGCTTGCCCGTCATATAGGCATCGCTGCCCCCGAGTTCTACTCGGCCGCGAGGGGAAGCCCCTGCCCCGCGAACACGGTCTCGTGGCCCGGTGCCGGATGGCGCGGGATCATCAGCGCCAGCGACACGCCCGCCATCGCGGCGGCAAGGAGGAACACCGCGTCGGGGGCGGCCAGCCAGAGGTAGCCGAGGCTCGCAGGCAGAACCACGGCGGCAATGTGGTTGATGGTGAAGGCGACGGCGGCGGTGGGGGCGATGTCACCGGGATCGGCGATCTTCTGGAAGTAGGTCTTGAGCGCCAGCGCCAGCGCGAAGAACACGTTGTCGATCACGTAGAGGATCGCCGCCACCATCACGCCCCAGCCGAACCAGTAAAGCCCGCAATAGGCGAGGAACACCGCCATCAGGAACAGGAGTGTAGTCGGCCTGCGCCAGAGCGGCAGGGTCCGGGCCCCGGCGAGGGGCATCGGAATACGTGTCATGCGCAAGCATTAGACCCTCCCGCACCGCTTGGCGAGACGTAGCGTTACCCGGCATGCGAAATTCTTGGCCGCTTGGACAAGTCTCCTCCCCGGCTCCTTCGCGCCTAGAGGAAGCTCTGCGGATCGATGTCGATGGCCAGCCGCAAATTCGCGGGCAGCCGCAGTTGGGCCGCCCATTCCGCCAGCGCCGATTGCAGCGGCGCGGTCTTCTCGGCCTTGACCAGAAGCCGCACCCGGTGCCGCCCGCGCACCCGCGCGATGGGCGCGGGTGCCGGGCCGAAGAGCTGCGCACCGATCCGGCGCAACGGCGCGTCGAGCCGCGCCAGCCGATTGCCCAGATCGAAGGCGGCCTGCATGTCGGGCGAGGAGATCACGATCCCCGCCATACGGCCATAGGGCGGCACACCGGCGGCGCGGCGCGCGGCGGCTTCGGCGGCCCAGAACCCCTCCTCGTCGCCCGACAGGATCGCGCCGATCACCGGATGTTCGGGCTGGAACGTCTGCAACAGCGCGGTGCCGCGCGCCTCCGCGCGCCCGGCCCGGCCCGCGACCTGCCGCATCAACTGGAACGTCCGCTCGGCGGCGCGCAGGTCCGAGCCCTGCAGCCCGAGATCGCTGTCGATCACGCCGACCAGCGTCAGCTTGGGAAAATTGTGACCCTTGGCGACGAGCTGCGTGCCTACGACGATATCCGCCGCGCCCTCGGCGATCTCGAGAATGCGCGCCTTCAGCGCGCGGGCCGAGCCGAACAGGTCCGACGACAGCACCGTCACGCGGGCGTCGGGAAACAGCGCCTGCGCCTCTTCGGTGATCCGCTCCACTCCTGGGCCCACGGCGGCGAGCTTGCCCGCCACCTCACAATTCGGACAGGTCTCGGGCATCGGCGCCGTCTCGCCGCATTGGTGGCACATCAGCCGCTTGAGGAACCGGTGCTCGACCATCCGCGCGTCGCAATGCTTGCAGCCGATCTGGTGGCCGCAGGCGCGGCACAGCGTCAGCGGCGCGTAGCCCCGGCGATTCAGGAACAGGAGCGACTGCTCGCCGCGCTCAAGCCGCTGCATCACCGCGCCCTTCAAACTGGGCGAGATCCAGCTACCCGAAGGCATTTCTTCGATGCGCATGTCGATGGCGCGCATCTCGGGCATCACGGCGGGGCCATAGCGGCTTTCGAGGTCGAGACGGGCGTATTTGCCCTGCTGCACGTTGACCCAGCTTTCCAAGGACGGCGTGGCCGAGGCCAGCACTACTTGCGCCCTTTCCAATGACGCCCGCAGCACCGCCATGTCGCGCGCGTTGTAGAGGACGCCATCCTCCTGCTTGTAGGAGGTGTCGTGCTCCTCATCGACGACGATCAAACCAAGATCGTGGAACGGCAGGAACAGCGCCGAGCGCGCACCGACCACCAGCTGCGCGCCGTTCTCGGCGACCATCTTCCAGCAGCGCCGGCGCTCGGTGGTGGTGACGCCGGAATGCCATTCGGCGGGCTTCGCACCAAAGCGCGCCTCGACGCGGGTCAGGAACTCCGCTGTCAGCGCGATCTCCGGCAGCAGCACCAACGCCTGACGACCACGGGCGAGGCACGCCGCGACGGCTTCGAGATAGACCTCGGTCTTGCCCGAACCGGTGACGCCTTTGAGCAGCGTGGTGCCGTAGCGTCCGGCCTTGATCCCCTCGCGCAGCCTTGCTGCCGCCGTGGCCTGATCGCCGGTCAGCGCCTTGCCGGGCATGTGCGGGTCGAGGCTTGGATACGGCACGTCGCGCGGCGCCTCTTCCTCGGCCACGGCGCCCGAGGCCACCAGCCCCTTGACCACCGAGGAACCGACACCCGCCAGTTCGGCCAACTCGCCCAGCATGAAGCCCATGCCGTCATGCTCTTCGAGCAGATCGAGCACCCGGGCGCGCGCCGGTGTCATCCGCCCCGGTTGGCCATGGCCGCGCCGGTAGATCTTGCGCATCCCCGGCGGGTCGGTGAGGCCCGGCGCGCGGGTCGCCAGACGCAGCATCGCGGGCATCGGCGTCAGCGTGTAATCCGCGACACGGCCCAGAAACTCGCGCATTGCCGGGCGCATCGCGGAGATGTCGAGCACCCGGATCGCGGACTTCACCTTTGCGGGATCGTAATCGCCCGCCCCCGGCCCCCAGACCACGCCGGTGACCTTGCGTGGCCCGAACGGCACCTCGACATGGTCTCCGGCGGCGCAGCCACCCGGCGGCGCGCGGTAATCAAGCACCCGGTCGAGCGGCTGTATCGTCAGCACGCCGATCAGCGCGCCTTGCTCGAAGCGGGGGGATGTCATGGGCGGATCGGTATCCTCGGGTCGGCGGGAAAGAGCCGCCAACATGCGCCGCGCCCCGCGCGGCTTCAAGGGATCGGGCTGTCGCAGCCTTCACGCCGCCAGTTGTGCTTCCCATATGGAAAAGGTGCTGTTCCGGGAAAGGTGCTGTTCCACCGCTTCGCCAGTTGCTAGACCGAGTGCGAAGCCGCCCCGCGAAGGCGCGTGCACCAACTGGAGCACGCATGGGCACGAATATTGATCCAGCGCGCGAGGGCGCAAGTTCATCAAACGCGCGAAAGCGCGCGTCACCAGACAGGGAGAAACCAAATGAAATTCTTCGTTGATACCGCCGAGATCGACCAGATTCGCGAACTCAGCGACCTCGGTATGGTCGATGGCGTGACCACCAACCCGTCGCTGATCATGAAGTCGGGCCGCGACATCAAGGAAGTCACCGCCGAGATCTGCTCGATCGTCTCCGGCCCCGTCTCGGCCGAGACCGTGGCGCTCGACGCCGAAGGCATGATCGCCGAAGGCCGCGAGCTGGCCAAGATCGCCGATAATATCGCGATCAAGGTGCCGCTGACCTGGGACGGCCTCAAGGCTTGCAAGGTGCTCTCCGACGAAGGCCGCATGGTCAACGTGACGCTGTGCTTCTCGGCCAACCAGGCGCTTCTGGCCGCCAAGGCGGGGGCCACCTTCATCTCGCCGTTCATCGGTCGTCTCGACGACCTGAACATGGACGGGCTCGAGCTGATCGCCGACATCCGCACGATCTATGACAATTACGGCTTCGAGACCAACATCCTCGCCGCCTCGATCCGCTCGGCCAACCACATGAGCGAATGCGCCAAGATCGGTGCCGACGTGGCGACGGCCCCCGCCGCCGTCATCAAGGCGATGGCGAACCACGTGCTGACCGACAAGGGCCTCGACGCCTTCACGAAGGATTGGGCCAAGACCGGTCAGAAGATCCTCTGATCCCCTTGGCGGGGCGCTGTGCCTTCCGGGCCGCGCCCCGCCGCATTCTTGCCACACCGGGGCGCATCATGCCCCGGCGGCTGCTATCTTGGTCGGGATGCGACAGCCCGGACCCGCCCAGATGACCGATGATACCTTGCCCGATGACGATGACGGGCTGCGCGGCCGGATCCTTGCCGACCCCGCCCGATTGCTGGACGATCCCGAGATCATGCGCGCCCTCGTCGAGGCCGACGCCGAGGCCAAGGGCGCGAATGTCGTCGATCTGCGCGGCCTCGCCATGGAGCGGCTGCAATCGCGGCTCGATAGGCTCGAAGACACGCACCGTTCGGTGATCGCGGCGGCCTATGAGAACCTTGCCGGAACCAACCAGATCCACCGCGCCGTGCTGCGCATGATGGACGCGACCCGTTTCGAGACCTTCCTTCAGGATCTCTCGGGCGAGGTGGCCGACATGCTGCGCGTCGACGTGGTGCGTCTCGTGCTCGAAACCGCCAGCCCGGAGGACGACCCCGCCATCGCGCGGCTGTCGGACGTGCTGTCGGTGGCCGAGCCGGGCTTCGTCGCCGATTACGCGACCCAAGGGCGCAACGTGCCGGTGCGGCAGGTGTCGCTGCGCCCGGTCGAGCCGCAGGAGGCCGGGCCATATGGCGCCCGCGCGCCCGACATCCTGTCAGAGGCCTGCCTCAAGCTCGATTTCGGGCCGGGCCGCCTGCCGGGCATGCTTCTGCTCGGCGCCTCGGACGCGGCGCGCTTCGCGCCGTCACAGGCGACCGATCTCATGGGCTTTTTCGCCGGCGTGTTCGAGCGGCAGATGCGGCGCTGGCTGTCGTGATCTCACCCGCACTCACCGATGCGATGGGCCGCTGGCTCGACCATGAGCGGGCCTTGAACGACGCCGCCCGGAATACCCTTACCGCCTACCAGGGCGACGTTCTGGGGTTTCTCGCCTTCATGCAGGGCCATCACGCCGAGGCGCAGGGCCTCGGGGCCATCGCACGGGTCACGGTGTCGGACATGCGCGCATGGATGGCGCACGAGCGCGCGCGCGGCCTCTCGGCGCGCAGCCTCGCGCGCGCGCTTTCGGCGGTGAAGTCCTTCTATCGCTGGCTCTCGGTCCGCGAGGGGTTCGAACCCACCGCCGTGCTCTCGACCCGCGCGCCGCGCATGAAGGCACGGCTGCCGCGCCCGCTCGACGAGGAGGCGGCGGTCCGCATGCTGGAGACGGTGGAGTTGCAATCGCGCGAGCCATGGGTCGCGGCGCGCGACACGGCGGTGGTGACGCTGCTGTGGGGCTGCGGCCTGCGCATCTCCGAGGCGCTGTCGCTCAGCGGCGCGCAGGTGCCATTGCCCGAGACACTGCGCATCACCGGCAAGGGCAGCAAGGAGCGGCTGGTGCCGGTGCTGCCGGTCGCGCAAAAGGCGGTCTCGGACTACGTGAAGCTCTGCCCGCACCCGATGGATGCGGGCCTACCGCTGTTTCGCGGCGTGCGCGGCGGGGCCTTGGGCCCGCGTCCGATCCAGAAGGCGATGGAGATGGCGCGGCTGCAGCTCGGCCTGCCCTCGACCGCGACGCCGCATGCGCTGCGTCACAGCTTTGCCACGCATCTGCTGAGCGCGGGCGGTGACCTGCGCGCGATTCAGGAACTTCTGGGCCACGCATCGCTTTCGACGACTCAGACCTATACGGCGGTCGACGCGGCCCGGCTGATGGAGATCTATGATCGCGCCCATCCACGGGCCTGAGATCCACGCGCCTGAGCCGCGTTGCACCCGCCGCCGCTTTCGGCCAAGAGGGACGGCATGACTGACGCACGCAAGGCCCTCGGGGTCCATCTCTTCACCGCCACAGGCGCGGTCTTCGCCATGCTCGCCATGCTGGAGGCGGTGCAGGACGATTGGAGCATGATGTTCCTGTGGCTGGTCGTGGCCTTCGCGGTGGACGGCGTAGACGGGCCGCTGGCGCGCAAATACGACGTGAAGCGCAACGCGCCGATCTTCGACGGCGTGCTGCTCGACCTGATCATCGACTATCTCACCTATGTCTTCGTGCCCGCCTTCGCATTGTTCGAATCAGGGCTACTGCCGGGCTGGACCGGCTGGATGGCGATCATCGTCATCACCTTCGCCTCGGCGCTCTACTTCGCCGACAGCCGCATGAAGACCAAGGACTATTCCTTCCAAGGGTTTCCGGGCTGCTGGAACATGCTGATTCTGGTGCTCTTCGCGCTCTCGCCCAACTTCTGGATCATCCTCGCGCTGGTGGTGGTGCTGGCGATCACGATGTTCCTGCCGGTGAAATTCATCCACCCCGTGCGCACCAAGCGCTGGCGCGCAGTGTCGCTGCCGATGGCGCTGGCGTGGATCTTCTTCGCGGGTTGGGCGGCCTGGGTCGATTTCGACCCGGCGAGCTGGGCGCATTGGGGCCTTGTCGTCACTTCGGTCTACCTGCTGGCCGCAGGTGCCGCGCAACAGCTGGTGCATGGCAAGGACGGCTAAAGCCGGGTCAGTGCCACGCCGGAGACGATGAGCGCCGCCGAAACCGCCTTGGTGCGGTCCATCCGGTCGCCGAAGGCGGCCCAGCCGATGAGCACCGCAAAGAGGATCGATGTCTCGCGCAGCGCGCTCACCAACGCGATCGGCGCCAGCGTCATCGCCCAGACCGCGATGGCATAGGCTCCGTAGGAGGCGAGCGCAGCCAGCGTGCCCTGCCCCCAGACCGGCGCCGACACCCGAAGAAGACCCCGGCCCTGCATCGCGAAGCCCACCGGTACGAACAGGACCGTCGAGGCCACGAAGAGCCAGCCGACATAGGCCACCGGATCGCCCGACACCCGCGCGCCCAGACCATCGACCAGCGTGTAACCGGCGGTCCCCGCCGCAGCACCCAGCGCATAGGGAATAAGCCGCCGGCTTTCGCCGGAGCCCAGCGCGCCGCGCGCCATGCCAAGAATGCCGAGCCCCAGCACCAGCACGCCCATGACCGACAGCGGTTCGATCGCGTCGGACAGGAACAGCCCACTCGCCACCAGCACCGCCATTGGCGCGGCCCCGCGCGCGATCGGATAGACCCGGCTCAGGTCGCCATGGTCATATGCCATGGCGAGAAACGTGTTGTAGGTCGCATGGCACAGCGCCGACCCGGCGATCCACGGCCAGACCTCGGCCGCGGGCCAAGGCCGCGTCAGCGCCACGGCAAGGCCCAGGCCCCCCTGCACCAGCGTCAGGATCACCATGCCCGCGAGCTTGGAAGCCCCGAGCTTGATCATCGCATTCCAGCTGGCATGCAGGAGGGCCGCGAGCATCACGGCGAGAAAGACCGGCAAGCTCATCGCGGGCGGCACCGGCATATGAATATTTGCGACGTAAAGTCACAAGGCGCGCGCCCTGCGACTTCATCCTCCAGATACTCGAAACCGACGCCGCGGCAGGCGCGGCGCCGGTCGATCGTCACGCCAGCGCCGCGTCGCAGCGGGCGCAGACTCCGGGATGCGCATGCGTGCCGACATCGGGCAGGATCTTCCAGCAACGCTGGCATTTCTCGCCATCGGCCGCCTCGAACACCACGCCCACGCCATCGATCTCCGGCAGGCGGAACGCCTCGGCCGGGGACGGATCATTGGTGAGGTAGATCGCCGAAGTGATGCACAGATCCTCGAAGTTCACGCTCTTGAGCGCAGCCAGCGTCTCGGGATCGCGCACATGCACCACCGGCGCCGCCTCGAGCGAGGCACCGATCACCTTGTCGCGCCGCACCACTTCGAGCGCCGCCGTCACCACGCGACGCACCCGCCGGATCGCCGACCACTTCGCGGCCAGATCCTCGTCGCGCCACGCCTGCGGCGTCTCGGGGATGTCGGTAAGATGCACCGAAGCCGCGTCGCCAGGATTCCGTTCGAGCCAGACCTCCTCCATCGTAAAGACGAGGATCGGCGCGAGCCATGTCGTCAGCCGGTGGAACAACAGGTCGAGCACGGTACGCGCGGCGCGGCGGCGGGCGGTGTCGCCGTCGCAGTAGAGCGCGTCCTTGCGGATATCGAAGTAGAAGGCCGACAGCTCCACCGTCGCGAAGGTGAAGACCGACTGGAACACGCCTTGGAAGTCATAGGCGTCGTAGCCCTCGCGCACGGCCTGATCCAGCTCGGCCAGACGGTGCAGTACCCAACGCTCCAGCTCGGGCATGTCGGCCGCCTCGACCCGGTCCGCCTCGGAGAAGTCCGCCAGCGAGCCCAACAGGAAGCGCATGGTGTTGCGCAGCCGGCGATAGCCGTCGGCGGTACCCTTGAGGATCTCGGGCCCGATCCGCAGATCGGCGGTGTAGTCCGACTGCGCCACCCAAAGCCGCAGGATGTCGGCGCCGTACTGTTTGGTCACGTCGGCGGGGCTGACGGTGTTGCCCAAGGACTTGGACATCTTCATGCCCTTCTCGTCGAGCGTGAAGCCATGCGTCAGCACGCCGCGATAGGGCGCGCGCCCCTTGGTGCCGCAGGATTGCAGCATCGAGGAGTGGAACCAGCCGCGATGCTGGTCGGTGCCCTCGAGGTAGAGATCGGCCAGGCCATCCTCCGATCCGTCCTCGCGGTCGCGCAGCACGAAGGCATGGGTGGAGCCGCTATCGAACCACACGTCGAGAATGTCGAAGACCTGAACATAATCGTCCGGGTTCACGGCATCGCCCAAGAAACGCGCCTTGGCGCCGTCCTTGTACCACGCATCCGCGCCCTCGGCCTCGAAGGCCTCGAGGATGCTGGCGTTTACGGCTTCGTCGCGCAGCAGGAAGTCCGGATCGGTGGGCTTGGCGCCCTTCTTCACGAAGCAGGTCAGCGGCACGCCCCAGGCGCGCTGGCGCGACAGCACCCAGTCCGGACGCTGCTCGATCATCGCATGCAGCCGGTTGCGCCCGGTCTTGGGCGTCCATGTCACCAGCTCGTCGATCGAAGTCAGCGCGCGCTCGCGGATGGTCTTGCCATACTGGTCCTGCCCGTCGCCGACCTCACGATCGATCGCGGCGAACCATTGCGGCGTGTTGCGGAAGATCAGCGGCGCCTTGGAGCGCCAGCTATGCGGGTAGGAATGCTTGATCTTGCCGCGGGCAAAGAGCTTGCCCGACTGCGCCAGCGCATCGATGACGGCCGTGTTGGCGTCGCCCTCCTTGCCATTGGGCTTGAGGATGCGCTTGCCCCCGAAAAGCGGCAGGTCGGCGCGGAAGGAGCCATCCTCCTCGACGTTGTAGGTGATGACCTCGGCCAGCATCCCCGCATCGCGGTACAGCTCGAACTCGTCCATGCCGTGGCTCGGTGCGCAATGCACGAAGCCGGTGCCGTCCTCGTCGGTGACGAAGGGCGCGGGTCGGAAGTCGCGCGGCTGGTCCCACTCGCCTTCGCTGCCCTCAATCCCGGCAAAGGGATGCGCAACCGACAGGCCTTCCAGCGATGGCGCGTCGCCGATCCGCTCCCAGCCATCGACGCGGGCCTTGCCAAGGCAGCCCTCGGCCAGCTTGTCGGCGAGCAGCAGCTTGTCGCCCGTCTTGACCCAGTTGTCCTCCGGCGCGCCAGTGATCTGATAGACGCCGTAGGAGATGTCGGGGTGATAGACCACGCCCTTGTTGGAGGGGATGGTCCAAGGCGTGGTGGTCCAGATCACGACATCCGCACCCTGCAAGAGCGGATCGTCCGAGCCCAGCACCGGGAATCGCACCCAGATCGTGAAGCTTTCCTTGTCGTGATACTCGACCTCGGCCTCGGCCAGCGCGGTTTTCTCGACCGGCGACCACATCACGGGCTTCGAGCCTTGGTAGAGCACGCCGTTCATCAGGAATTTCTGGAATTCCTCGGCGATCACCCGCTCGGCATGGAAGTCCATCGTCAGATAGGGCTTTTCCCACTTGCCGGTGATGCCGAGACGCTTGAACTCGTCGCGCTGAACATCGACCCAGCCTTCGGCGAACTTCCGGCATTCCTGACGGAAGTCGATCACGTCGACCTTGTCCTTGTCCTGCCCCTTCTTGCGGTACTGCTCTTCGATCTTCCACTCGATCGGCAGGCCATGGCAGTCCCAGCCGGGGATATAGCGCGCGTCGCGGCCCATCATCTGCTGGGAGCGCACCACCATATCCTTGAGGATCTTGTTGAGCGCGTGGCCGATATGCAGGTTGCCGTTGGCGTAGGGCGGGCCGTCATGCAGCGTGAAGGGTCGACGCCCCTCGGCGCGCTCGCGCAGGCGATCATAGACCCCGATCCGTTCCCAGCGGTCGAGCCAGCCCGGCTCGCGGTTGGGCAGGCCTGCGCGCATCGGAAACTCCGTGCGCGGCAGGTTCAGGGTGTCCTTGTAATCGGGGGTCTCGGGCGTATCGGCGCACATCGCTGTTCGGTCCTGTCGAAGTCCGGTCGTGTCGGAATGTCTGGTGAAGGGCGGCGCGGCGTCAGCTCATGCGCCTTGTCCCGGCGGCCCTGATCCTCAGAGCGCCGGGCCGGTAATTCGCGTGAACGGGACACGAAAAGCCATCATGGGGCCGCTTATAGGCGCAGGCTCGGGGCGGGTAAAGCGCGGCACGGTTTCCCCCGCGCGGCATTCGGGATTATGAGAGGATTCAAGGAGCCGCCCCATGCCAGAGCCACGCATCGACGTTACCCCCGAGCAGATCGCCCGCGTCGTGGCGCGGTTCTACGAACAGGTGCGCGCCCACCCCGGCCTCGGGCCGGTCTTTGCCCGCCATGTCGCCGACTGGCCCGAACACGAGGCGCGCATCGTCTCGTTCTGGGAGAGCGCGATCCTCGGCAGGCCGGGCTATCGCGGCAGCCCGGTCACGGCGCATCGCGACGCGCGTGATGTGCGGCCGGGCATGTTCGCACCTTGGCTGGCGCTGTTCGACATGACGCTGCGCGAGGAGCTGCCGCCCGAGACCGCAGCGGCGTGGTCGGACCTGGCGCACCGGATCGGGCGGACCCTGCGCGCGGGCGTGACCGAGCGCGACACCCATCCCGGCGGCGTGCCCAAGCTGTTCTAGCCGCGCGCGCCGAACAGCCCCGTGAGCGCGCGCGCCACGAGGCCCGAGACCGATGGCCGCTCGACCGTGCGGAACGGCAGCGGACGACAGACCTCGATCACGGCGACGCCGACCCGCGCGGTCAGCGCGCCGTTGACCACCCCTTCGCCAAAGCGGCGCGAGATGCGAGACAGAACGCCGCCGCCGGCGACCGAGCCCACGAGGTCGTCGCCCACCGCCACGGCCCCCGTCGCCACCAGATGGGTCAGCACCGAGCGAGTGAGACGCCACGCGCCCAAAGTGCCAGACCGCCCGCCATAGATCTCGGCCACGCGCCGGATCATCCGCAGGTTCGAGGTCAGCGCCGCCGTCACGTCCGCGAGCGCCAGCGGCACCACCGCCGTCACCGTCGCCACCTGCCGCGCCGCCATCTCGACCTCGCGCGCGGCCATGGCGTCGAGCGGCGCCAGAAGCTCGCGCTCGGCCAGCCCCAACACGCCATCGGCGTCGAACACGTCGCCCTCGCGCGCCTTCACCTTGGCGAGCCCCGGCAACAGTTCGCCCCGGCCCGCATAGAGCGCCACCATTTGCGCCGAGACCGATTTCGCGAGGCCGAGATCCTGCGCGCCCAGCGCCGCCGCCGCGTCTCTCTGGATATGATCGAGCCGCGCCAGTCGCCGAAAGGCCCAAGCCTCCTTGGCCGCGATCGCCAGAAGCAGGCCCAGCACCAGCCCCACCAGCACCGTGGCGATCATCCCCAGCACCGGGTTCGCCGCCAGAAGCCCCGTCACCCAGGACCACGCCGCCACCGAGAGCATGAAGCCCACCAGCGCGGCCAGCGCCGCAAAGAACCAGCGCGCCAGCCTGGAACGCGGCCGCGCTGCCATGACGGCGACGCGCTGCATCGCCGCCCCCTGCGGCAGGCCCGGTTCGGGCACCGGGGGCGCGGTGGCGGGGGTCACATGCGGCGTCGCCTCCTCTTCGAGGTCGATCACCACCGGGCCGCGCCGCTTGTCGTCGCTCATGCCTGTCTCCTCACAGCCGGTCGCCGAGCAGGAACTCCGCCGCCCGGTCGAGACGGATATGCGGCGGCCCCTCGCCGGGCTTGAGCGTCAGCCGCGCCGGCGCGAAATTCATGATCGAATAGTCCCCATCGAGCCATGCCTCGGCCCCCGCCCGCGCCGGGGCCAGAAGATGCGACGGGTCTTCGGGAAGCGCGCCCGCATGCAGCGCCGCCTGACGCCCCGTCTCCAGCAGCTTGCCGCGCACCACGTCGATCATCTCGCCGCCATGGCTCACCCGGTCCTCCACGGTCGTGCGCAGCGCCGCGATCGACATGGCCTGGGTCTTGGCCCCGGCGAAATCGGCCCGGTCGCGCGCGTCGCGCAACAACGCCTCGGTGATCGCGGCGAGCTTGGCGTGCTCGGTGTGGTGGAGGTGGTCCGCCTTGGTGGCTGCGAACAGAATGCGGTCGATCCGGCGGCCTTGGAAGATCCGGCTCAGAAAGGCGTTCCGACCGGGGCGGAAGGCGCGCAGGATGTCGGCCATCGCCGCGCGCAGATCCTCGACCGCCTGCGGCCCGGCATGGATCGCCGAAAGCACGTCGACCAGCACCACCTGCCGGTCGATGCGCGAGAAATGATCGCGGAAGAAGGGCTTTACCACCTCGCGCTTGTAAGCCTCGTATCGCCGCTCCACCTCGCGCCCGAGGCTGCCTTTCGGGGTATCGCCGCCCGGCAGCGGCGCGAAGGTCAGCACCGGCGAGCCTTCGAGATCGCCCGGCAACAAAAACCGCCCCGGCGTGCAGTCCGAATAGCCCGCCTCTCGCGCGGCATTGAGATAGTCGGTGAAGGCCCGCGCCAGCGCCTTGGCACGCGGCTCGTCGAAGGGCGCGACCGGCTCGACGGCCCCGACCGCCTTCAGGAAGGCCGCTGCCTGCGGCATCGTCGCCGCCCGACGCTCGGCCCGTGCCAGCGCCTCGCGCGCCCAAGTGGCATAGTCCTTCTCCAGAAGGCCCAGATCGAGCAGCCATTCGCCGGGATAATCCACGATGTCGAGATGCACGGTGCGCGGGCCCTGCACCCCCGCCAGCATCCCGCCCTGCTGCACCCGCAGCGACAGCCGCAGCTCGCTCACCCGGCGCGTGCCCTCGGGCCATTCGGGTTCTGGCGCCAGCAGATGCGCCAGATGCCCCTCGTAGTCGAACCGCGCCACCGTATCGTCGGGCTGCGGCCTGAGCACCGCGCCGAGGATGCGCGGCGCGGCGGCGAATTGCGGCATCCGCCCGCGATCCATCAGATTCGCCACCAGCGAGGTGATGAACACCGTCTTGCCCGCCCGCGACAGCCCCGTGACGCCCAGCCGGATCACCGGATCGGTGAAGGGCGCGACCAGCCGGTCCGTGACCCCCTCGACGCCGCGCGTGATGCTGTCCGTGATCGCCCCGATGACCAATGCACCGCTCCCTGCCCGCTTCCGTCCGGCAAGATAGGCATGCGCGCCCGGGATGCACAGGGGGGCGCGCCCGGGTGGCGGATTTGCATATCCGCAAAATCGTGAAAGGAACCACGCGCTTGCCAAGTGATGCGCCCAAGGCTACCCCCAGCGCCATGCCCCGCTATGCTCTCAAGGTCGAATATCACGGCACGCCCTTCTCCGGCTGGCAGCGCCAGTCCGAGCACCCTTCGGTGCAGGGCGCGATCGAGGCCGCGCTCGGGCGGTTGGAAAAGCGCGAGCACACCATCGCCGCCGCCGGACGCACCGATGCCGGGGTACACGGCCTCGGACAGGTCGCGCATTGCGACATGGACAAGGAATGGGACCCGTTCCGTCTTTCCGAGGCGCTGAACTTCCACCTGAAGCCCGCGCCGGTGGCCATCACCGCCTGTGCCCGCGTGGCAGATGATTTTCACGCCCGGTTCTCGGCGACATGGCGGCAGTACCTGTTCCGCCTCGTGATGCGCCGCGCGCCGCTCACGCATGACAAGGGCCTCGCTTGGCAGGTGCCGCATCTGCTCGAGGCCGGCGCGATGCAGGCGGCGGCGGACCGGCTCATCGGGCGGCACGACTTCACCACCTTCCGCTCCTCGATCTGTCAGGCGAACTCGCCGCTGCGCACGCTCGACCGGCTCGACGTGGAACGCATCGAGGGGACCAGCGGCCCCGAGATCCGGTTTCACGTGAAAGCCCGCGCCTTCCTGCACAATCAGGTGCGCAGCTTCGTCGGCACACTGGAGCGGGTCGGCGCCGGGGCATGGACACCCGACGACGTGACCGCCGCGCTCGAAGCGCGCGACCGGGCCGCATGCGGGCCGGTCTGCCCGCCCCACGGCCTCTATCTCGCCGCTGTCGGATACGTACCGGACCCCTTCGATCACAATTGATCATGGGGTCGGAACAGGCTGTTGCCTCCCGGTGCCGATAGGATAGCAATGGGGTCAAGGCCCGGCCCAGACCGTGCCATGAACAAAGAGCGGTTCGCCGGGAGGACATCGAAGTTGCGCCATATTGCCGTGCTGACCGGCCTGTCGGTCCTTGCCCTCTCCACATCCGCAGCCTTCGGTCAGGACGTCCGCTTCGAGATCGACGTTGCCGATGACGACCTCGAAAGCGTGCTTGAGAACTCGTCCCTGCTCGTGGCGCTCAAGGATGAAGATGACCCGACCCCGCAGGACTATGTCGCCGCCGCCCGCGCCGATTACCGCCGCCTGCTGACCGGGCTTTATTCCGAAGGCTATTACGGCGGCACCATCTCGATCCTCGTCAACGGACAGGAGGCCGCGGCGCTGGCCCCGCTCGACGCGCCCGCGCGCATCGACGACATCGCGATCCGGGTGAGCCAGGGCCCGCGCTTCGAATTCGGCCGCGCCGAAATCGCGCCCCTGGCCCCGGACACCGAGTTGCCCGAGGGCTTTGCCACGGGCGAGACCGCGCGCGCCGAATCGGTGCGCGCCGCCGCGCGCGCGGGCGTCGAGGCATGGGAGGCGGTGGGCTTTGCCAAGGCCGAGGTGGCGGGACAGGAGATCGTGGCCGATCACCTGACCGAACGGCTCGACGCCGCCGTCACCCTCGCCCCCGGCCCGCAGCTGCGTTTCGGCGCGCTTACCGTCACCGGCAACGAGGATGTGCGCGAGGAGCGCATCCGCGCCATCGCCGACCTGCCGGTGGGACGCACCTACGACCCCGAAGCACTCGACTTCGCCGCCACCCGGCTGCGCCGCACCGGCGCCTTCGACGCGGTGGCCTTCATCGAGAGCGAGGAGATCGGGCCGAACGACACCCTGCCCTTCGAGTTGACGATCACCGAATCCAAGCCGCGCCGCATCGGCTTCGGCGCCGAGATCTCGACGGTGGAGGGCCTTGGCCTCTCGGCCTTCTGGCTGCATCGCAACCTGCTCGGCGGGGCCGAGCGGCTGCGGATCGAGGGCGAGATCTCGGGCATCGAGGGCGAAGTGCCCGGCGTCACCGGTTCGGGCGGTGCCGATTACCGGCTCGGCACCAGCTTCAACCGCCCCGCCACCTTCCGCGCCGATGTCGATCTCTTTGCCGAGGCCGAGTTGAAGCACGAGAACGAGATCGACTACACGCTCGATCAGTTCAGCGCCGAGATCGGCCTGTCGCGCTATGTGAACGACACGCTGACCTATTCGGCCGCGATCGGCATCCTGACGGCCCGCGAGGAGACAGACGCGCGGGTGCGCGACTACACGCTGCTGACGCTGCCGCTCGACGCCACGCTCGATCGGCGCGACGTGCCGCTAGACGCCAAGAACGGCTATTTCATCGACGCCGAGGTGACGCCATTCCTCGGCGTGACCGGCACCGATGACGGGTTGCGCCTCTATGTCGACAACCGCGCCTATCGCAGCTTTGGCGGATCGGAGCGCCTGACCCTGGCCGTGCGCGGTCAGATCGGCTCGGTTCTGGGCTCGAGCCTCACCGAGACGCCCGCCGACTTCCTGTTCTATTCGGGCGGCGGCGGCACGGTGCGCGGGCATGACTACCAGTCGCTCGGCGTCACCTACACGCGCGACTTCGGCGAGGGACCGGTCGAGATCCGCTCGGGCGGCAAGAGCTTTGCTGCGGCCCAGATCGAAGCGCGGTTCGGCGTCACCGAAAAGATCGGCGCCGTCGGCTTCTATGACATCGGCTATGTCGAGGCCGACGGCATCCCTGACGGCTCGGGCGATTATCAGGCCGGCGCCGGCGCGGGCATCCGCTATACCACGCCGATCGGCCCGATCCGGCTCGATGTGGCCACCCCTGTCACCGGCAACGACGCCTATGAAAGCGTCCAGGTCTATATCGGAATAGGACAGTCGTTTTGAAGCAGCTCTCCCGCGCCGCCGCCATTTCCATCGCCACCGTCGCGCCCACCATGCTGCCTGCGCAGGAGCAGGCCGAGCGGGACCGCGGCTTTCTCGCCGGGCTGATCGAGGACAACCTCTCGGGCGCGGGGCGTGAGGTGATCATCACCGGATTTCAAGGCGCGCTCAGCTCCACCGCGAGCATCGAAGTCATGACCATCGCCGATGAGGACGGCGTCTGGCTCAGGGCCGAGAACCTCGTGCTCGACTGGAATCGCTCGGCGCTGCTGCGCGGACGGCTTGAGGTCGAGGAGCTGTCGGCTGAGCTGATCGAGCTCACCCGGCCGCCGATGGCCGACCCCGAGGCCCCCGCCGCCGAGGCCAGCCCCTTCTCGCTCCCCGAACTTCCGGTGTCGATCCGGCTCGACGATCTGGCGATCGACCGGCTGGTGCTGGGCGAAGCCTTTCTCGACGAGGAGATCGCGCTCACGCTACAGGGCTCGGCCCAGCTTGCGGATGGCGAGGGCGAGGCGCAGCTCGTGGCCGAGCGTCTGGGCGAGCGCGCCGGGCGGTTCGAACTCTCGGGCAGCTACTCCAACGACGACCGCCTGCTCGATCTCACGCTGGCGCTGAACGAGGCCGAGAACGGGCTCGTCGCGCGCATCCTCGACCTGCCCGGGCGCCCCTCGGTGGCGCTGAATGTCGAGGGCACCGGTCCGATCGACAATTTCGACGCGGACATCACGCTCGACACCAACAATCAACGCCGCATCGCCGGCAGCTTCGCGCTTGATCGCGGCGAGGCGCCCGAGGGCGGCACCGCGCCGCTGGCCTTCTCGCTCGACGTAAGCGGCGATGTGACACCGCTCATCGCGCCTGACTACAACGAATTTTTCGGCCCCGACGTCTCGCTGGTGATCAGCGGTTCGCGCGAGGCCGATGGCGCGCTGGCGCTCACGGCGCTCGACATCGACGCCCGTGCGCTCAGCCTCGAGGGCTCGGCCCGCATCGGTGCCGATGGCTGGCCCGAGCGGTTCGACCTGACGGGCGAGATCGCCAATACCGATGACAGCGCCGTCACCCTGCCCGTCGCGGGCGGCGAGACCCGGCTCCAGCGCGCGGCCCTCGCGCTGCAGTTCGACGCCAGCACCGGCGACCAGTGGGTGATCGACCTCACCGCGCAGGAGTTCGTCCGCCCCGGCCTGACGATCCCCCAGCTCACCGTTCAGGGCGGCGGCGTCATCGTGCGCAAAAGCGACGCCGCGCCGAGCCTGTTCACCGCCGATGTCGACTACACCGCGCGCGGGCTGCAGTTCGACGACGAGAACCTCGCGGAAGCGCTTGGCGAGCAGATCGGCGGCGACATCGTGCTTGAGCGTGACGGCGACGGCCCGGTCACCATCGACCGCATCACCCTCGACGGCCCCGGCATCGCCCTGAACGCCGAAGGCACCGTCGCGGGCTCCGAGAACGGCTTCGAGACCACCTCGACCCTGCGGCTCGCCGCAGACCGGCTCGAGCGGTTCTCGGGCCTCACCGGGCTCGACATCGCCGGGGCCGCCGATCTCGATATCGACAGCACGATCCGGCCGCTCGACGGCATCTTCGATCTGACCCTGTCGGGCACGACGCAGGATCTCGCGCTCGGAATCGAGCCGCTCGACCCCTATATCGGCGGCACCGGCGAGATCGCTCTCGCCGCCGCGCGCGACGAAACCGGCACAAGAGTCGAAACCCTGCGCATCGCCACGCCCGAAATGACCGCGACGGCGCAGGCCGACATCACCTCCGGCGCAAGCTCGGCCACCTTCGACGTAGAGGTCGCCGATGCGGGGCTCGCGCTCGACGGGGTCACCGGCCCGGCCAGCCTCAGGGGAACCGCCATGCGCGACGCGGCGGGTGTCACCACCGCCGATGTCGTGGCCACGCTGCCCAATGGCCGCGCCGAGATCGACGCCACGCAGGCTTCCGAAGAGGATGGCGGGCAGGTCACGCTCGACGTGACCGCCGATCTGCGCGACGTGGCGCCCTTTTCGACCATCGCCGGGCGCGATCTTTCCGGCGCTGCCGCCTTCAAGGCCCAAGGCACGCTCGCCTCCGACGCCTCGACCTTCGATCTGGTGGTCGACGCGGACACCACCGACCTCGTTACCGGCGTGCCGCAGGCCGACCCGCTGCTGCGCGGTCAGGTGGCGCTGTCGGGCCGCGCCGCGCGCTCCGGCCCCGAGAGCTTCCGCGTCGAGAACCTCGACCTGACCTCGCAGACCCTCGCCGCCACGGGCCGGGCCGAGTTGAACGGCGACCGCGCGGTGTTCGACGTCACCGCCCGCGCCAGCGACCTTGCCCCCGTGGGCGAGGCGATCGACAGGCCGCTTTCGGGCGCGGTCGAGCTTTCGGCCTCGGGCACGATGAAGACCGACCTAACCGAAGCCGACATCACGCTCGACGCAACCGCCACCGATGTCACCACCGGCATCGCGCAGGCGGACCCGCTGCTTGCGGGCCGGGTCGAGATCGCGGGCCATGCCGTGCGCAGCGGCGAGATGGCTTTCTCGGTCGAGGATCTCGTCCTCTCGGCCCCGTGGGTGCGTGCCTCCGGCGACGCCGCGCTCGACGGCAGCACCGCCACCTTCGACATCGAGGCTGACGCTTCGAACCTCGCGCCTCTGGGCGCGGCGCTCGATCGGCCGATCTCGGGCGCGCTGCGCCTCGACGCCTCCGGCACGGCGCAGACCGACGGCTCGACGGCGGACATCACGCTCGACGCCACCGCCATCGACGTCACCACCGGCATCGCGCAGGCCGACCCCCTGCTTATAGGCCGGGTCGAAATCGCGGGCCACGCGGTACGCAGCGGCGAAATGGCCTTCTCGGTCGAGGACCTCGTCCTCTCGACTCCGTGGATCGAGGCCACCGGCGACGCTGCGCTCGACGGCACCACCGCCACCTTCGACATCGAAGCCGAGGCCTCCGACCTGACCCCCTTGGGCGCGGCCCTCGACCGGCCGATCTCGGGCGCCGCGCGGCTCTACGCCTCGGGCACCGCCCAGACCGACGGCTCCGGCGCTGACGTGACGCTCGACGCGGTCACCACCGATCTCGTCACCGGTATCGCGCAGGCCGACCCGCTGCTGGCGGGCCGCGTCACCCTCTCGGGTCACGCCACCCGCACCGGGCCGCAGAGCTTCTCGGTCGAGGACCTCAAGCTCGACGGTCCCGCCGTCGCCGCCACCGGCCGCGCCGAAGTGGTCGACGGGCAGGCCAGCTTCGACCTTGATCTCGACGCGCGCGATCTGGGCGCCGTGGGCGAGGCCGTCGACCGTCCGCTCGCGGGCGAGGCGCGGCTCTCGGCCAACGGCACGGCGGCGCTCGACGCCTCTACCTTCGACGTCAGCCTCGATGGGCGCGCCACCAACCTCGCCACCGGCACGGCGCAGGCCGACGCGCTGTTCGGCGGCGAACTCACGCTTTCGGGACATGCCCGGCGCACCGGCCCCGAGGACCTGCTGGTCGAGGATCTGGCGATCGCCTCCGACGGACTCAACGTCTCTGGCTCGGCCACCATCGCCGACGGCGCGGGCGATTTCGACCTCGACATCGACATCGACGACCTCGCGCCCATCGGCACGCTGGCGGGCCGTCCGCTGTCGGGCGCGGTGGATCTCACCGCCACCGGCACGGCGAGCGCGGACCTGTCGCGCTTCGACGTCACGCTCGACGGCACTGCCTCGGATGTGACCACCGGCATCACGCAGCTCGACCCGCTGCTCGCGGGCGAGACCGTGCTCGACGCGCAGGCGATCCGCACCGGGCCGCAGGACTTCGCGCTGCCCCGCTTCACCCTCGTGAACCCGCAGATCCGCGCCATGGGCGAGGCCACCGTGACCGACGGCCTGCCCACGGGGGATTTCGACATCGAACTGGCGCAGATCGCGCCTTTCGCACCGGGGCTGTCCGGCCCCGCCACCGTTTCGGCACAGGCCTCCGGCGACGCCTCTGGCGGCATCGATTTCGAGGTGACGGGCCGCGCGCAGGGCACCGACATCGCCGCCACCGGCCGCGTCGCGCCCGAGGCGCAGGGCCGCGAGATCACCGCCCGCGTCTCGGCCGACGTGGCTTCGCTCGCGCCCTTCTCGCAGCTTGCGGGCCGCCCTCTGGGTGGCAGCGTCGATCTCGACGCGGCGGGCACCGTGATGCCCGACCTGTCGCGCTTCGACGTGACCATCGACGGTCAGGCGTCCAACCTCGATATCGGCGTCGAGGCCGCTTCGCGGCTGCTCGACGGCACCGGCTCGATCGACGCCCGGCTCAGTCGCGACGCGCCGAGCGAAATCGCGGTGCGCGATCTCGACATCCGCTTCCCGGCATTCGCCGTGCAGGCCGACGCCACCGGCTCGGGCGCCAATCAAAGCGCCACCTTCGAAGCCCGTCTCAACGACATCGGCCTGTTCACCCCGGACTTCTCCGGCCCGGTCACCGCCTCGGGCACCGCCGCGCGCAGCGCCTCAGGCGATTTCGATCTCGACGTCTCGGCCACCGGCCCCGGCGGCACCTCCGCCGACGTCTCGGGCCGCTACCTGCAGAACGGCACGCTCGATCTCGACGTGACCGGTCAGGCGCAACTCGGCCTCGTCAACGACCTGATCGCGCCGCGCCGCCTCGACGGCACCGCGCGGTTCGACCTCTCGGTCGAGGGACCGCCCGCGCTCTCCTCGGTGCGCGGCACGATCTCGACCGCCGATGCCGAACTGGCGGTGCCGACCGTCGGGCTCACCGTGCAGGACATCGACACCACGATCCAACTCTCGGGCGACCGCGCCGACCTCTCGCTGTCGGCGGCTCTCGAAAAGGGCGGACGGATCGGCATCACCGGCCCTGTCGCGCTCACGGGGGGGTACGACGCCAACCTCGTCATCACCCTCGACGGGCTCGAACTGCGCGACCCGGAACTTTACGAGACTACCGCCGACGGGCGGCTGACGGTCACCGGCCCCCTCACCGGCGGGGCGCAGATCGCCGGGCTGGTCGAGCTCGGGCCGACCGAGATCCAGGTGCCATCATCCGGCATCGGCGCGCTGGGCAGCCTGCCCGAAGTGCGCCATGTCAACGCCCCCGAGGCGGTGCGCCGGACGCTGAACCGCGCCGGGCTGACCATCGCCGGGGTCGAGATCGGCGAAACGGCGGGGGCCACCGAAGGCCCCGCAGGGCCCGGCTACGGCCTCGACGTGACGATCCGCGCGCCCTCGCGCATCTTCATTCGCGGCCGCGGCCTCGACGCCGAATTGGGCGGTGAGTTGGAGATCGGCGGTAACACCAACCAGGTGATCCCGGTGGGTCAGTTCGAGCTGATCCGCGGCCGTCTCGACATCCTGCAGCAGCGGTTCGAACTCGACGAAGGCGGCGCCTTTCTGCAAGGCGATTTCCGTCCCTTCATCCGTCTAGTGGCCACCACGGAAACGGCGACGGGCACCGTCGTGCGGATCATCGTCGAAGGCCCGGCCAACGAACCCGAGGTGCGCTTCGAATCGACGCCCGACCTGCCGCAGGACGAGGTTCTGGCGCAGCTCATCTTCGGGCGCGACCTGTCGTCGATCACCCCGCTTCAAGCGGTGCAGCTCGCTGCCGCCGTGGGCACGCTGGCGGGCACCGGCGGCGGCGGGCTGATCGATGATTTCCGCGCCGATACCGGGCTCGACGATCTCGACATCACCACTGACGAGACCGGCAATCCCGCCGTGCGGGCGGGCAAATACCTCTCGGACAACGTCTATACCGACGTCACCGTCGGCACCGACCAGACCTCGATCAACCTCAACCTCGACGTGACCGACGACATCAAGGCGCAAGGCAGCGTGACCAGCGACGGCGAGACCAGTCTCGGGATCTTCTTCGAGCGCGACTACTGAGGCGGTTTCCCGCCACGGTGCCGCGGCGGGGCTCACGAGGCGCTTTGCCGCGGCTTATATGACCGAGGTAGCCAGGAGGATTCGCCGTGCCCTTCGACCCCGATCGCGCCGCCATCCGGTTCGGAACCGGCCTGTCGCCCCTGCTGCCCCCGCCCGACAGCGTCGCCGCAATGCTGCGCCCCCTCGGCGGCGTGGACGAAATCGGGCGCCAACTGCCGATCGCCCCCTATGGCGAGGCGCGCCCCACCCTCGCGGAATGGCGGGCCACGGCCACGGCCTGGCGCAAGGCGCGGGGCACGGCGCAGGAAAAGCCGACCCGCGACGCCTATGACGCAATGCGCGTCACCGCGCGCGAGGTGGCGCTGCGCAACTTCGCCACCACCCTCGCGCGTGGCGTGGCGGCCCCCGAGGGGGGCTTGCGCGAACGTCTGGTCCGGTTCTGGGCCGACCATTTCACCGTGGTGGCCCAAGGCCAGCGCGGCCAGCATCTCGTCACCCCCTTCGTCGAGGAGACGATCCGGCCCCATGTCGCAGCCCGGTTCGAGGACATGCTCATCGCCGTCACGACCCATCCGATGATGCTGGCCTATCTCGACCAGAGCCGCTCGATCGGTCCCAACAGCCCGGCGGGACGACGCCGCGGCGGCGGCCTCAACGAAAACCTCGCGCGCGAGCTGCTGGAGCTGCACACCGTGGGGGTCAATGGGCCCTATGACCAGAAGGATGTGCGCGAGCTGGCCGAGCTGCTCACCGGGCTGGGCTGGACCATCGAGCGCGGCATGGAATACCGGCCCGAGCGCGCCGAGCCGGGGGCCGAGACCCTTCTCGGCACCAGCTTTTCCGACCGCGCCAGCTTCGACACGATCCGCGAGGCGCTGCGCATGCTCGCCCGTCATCCGGCCACGGCGCGCCATATCGCGCACAAGCTCGCCGTCCATTTCGTGGCCGACGATCCCGACCCGGCCCTCGTCACGGGCCTCGAGACCGCGTGGCGCGACAGAGGCGGCGATCTCTTCGTCGTCACGACCGTGTTGCTCGAACATCCGCGGGCATGGGATGCGGAGGCGCGCAAGGTCAAGCCGCCCTTCGATTTCATCCAGACGGCGCTGCGCGCGCTCGCCGTGCCGCCCGAGACGATCCTGACCCCCGGCAAACCCGGAGCGCGAGGGCTGTTTCGCAGGCCGCTCGCGGCGATGGGCCAGAACTGGGAGCACCCCTTGGGCCCCGACGGCTGGCCCGAGCGCGCCGAGGCCTGGATCACCCCGCCCAACATGGCCGCCCGGATCGACTGGGCGATGACCGTGCCTGAACGGGTGCTGGACGACTTGCCGGACCCCCGCGCCTTTGCCCGTGCGGCGATCGGCCCCTCGCTGCCCGAGACGGTGGCCTTTGCCGCGCGCGCCGCCGAAAGCCGTGGCGAGGCGATCGGCGTGGTGCTGACCAGCCCCGCCTTCCAAAGGAGATGACCGCATGACCCGGATCGACAGGCGCGAGCTGTTGCGCGGCGGACTCGCGCTGGGCTGCTCGGCGGCGGCGAGCCCGCTGCTGACGCCCATGGCCTTCGCCAGCGCCCCTTGGGACAACAGGCTGGTGGTGATCGTGCTGCGCGGCGCGATGGACGGGCTCGACGTGGTGCGCGCGGTGGGCGATCCGGCGCTGGCGGCGCTGCGCCCGACCCTCATGGGCAAGGCCGCGCCGGGCGCGATCGACGCAAGCTTCTTCGCCTTTCACCAAGGCCTCGACCGGCTGGCCCCGATGTGGGCCAGAGGCGAGTTCGGCGCGGTGCATGCCGTCTCCACCCCTTACCGCGACAAGCGCAGCCATTTCGATGGGCAGGACATGCTCGAAGCCGGCACCCCCGGCGCCGCGGGCACCGAGGGCTGGCTCAATCGCATGCTGCAGACCGTGCCGGGCCTGTCGGCCGAGACCGCCTATGCGATCGGCCGGGAGGAAATGCTGATCCTGTCGGGTCGCGCCGCAGCGGCGCGATGGGCCCCTGAGACGCGGCTGCGCCTGACGCCGCAAGGGCGGCGGCTGCTCGAACTCGTCCACCACGAGGATCCGCTGTTTCGCGACACCACGGCGCAGGCGATGGACATCGTCGATTCGCTCGCCGCCGAGGACGAGGCGGGCGATGGCGGGATGGCTGGCGGCGGCGGGCTGCGTGGTGATCACGTCCGTCTGGCCGAGTTCGCGGCCTCGCGGCTGTGCGGCGACAGCCGCATCGCCAGCTTTTCGATCAATGGCTGGGACACGCATGAGGGTCAGTCGGCGGGGCTTGGCCGGGCGCTGGAGCGGCTGAGCGACACGCTGCTGACGCTAGAGGCGGGACTCGGGACCGCTTGGGACAGGACGGCGGTGCTTTGCGTGACCGAGTTCGGTCGCACCGCGCGCGAGAACGGCACCGGCGGCACCGATCATGGCACCGGCGGTGCGATGCTCTACGCGGGCGGCGCGCTGCGGGGCGGCCGGGTGCTGGGCGACTGGCCGGGCCTGACCGAGGCCGATCTCTACGACCGGCGCGACCTCATGCCGACGCGTGATCTGCGTGCCCATGCGGGATGGGTCATGCGCGGGCTGTTCGGGCTCGACCGGGCGGCGATCGAGGGCGGGGTTTTTCCCGGGCTGGATCTCGGGGCCGATCCGGGCCTGCTGGGCTAGAGCGGCGCAGGCTCGGCCAGCCGCCCCTCGACCAGCGCGGCCAGCCGGTCGACCGCCGGACCGGCGCCCCCCTGCCCGCGGGCCGTCATCACGGCCTCGGCCGCCTCGAACAGCGCCGTGTCGCCGGCGCTTTGCGCCACGCCACCGAGAAACTGCGCCACATAGGCGATCTCACGCTCCGCGGGCCAGCCGCTGCGCAGCAGTTGCGCCGCCAATGAAAGGTCGTCGCGCAACGCCACCCGGTCAGGCGCGATCTCCTCCTGCGGGAGAAGGCGCGGCCCATCGGGCTGCCGCTCAGCGGGGACATGCGCCAGAAGCGCCTCCTGAAACTCGCCCAGCCGGGCGATCGGCTTGGCGATGAAGCCGTCCGCTCCGGCCTCCAGCGCGGGCCCCTCCCCGTCGGGGTCGCCCGAGGTGGCGAGCAATATGTCGATGCGCGGGTTCGCCTGCGCCAATTCGATGATCAGCTCGATCCCCGAACCGTCGGGCAGGCCCAGATCGGCGATCACCGCATCGGGGCGGTAAACCCGCAGATGGCGCCGCGCGTTGTGCAGGCTGTCGGCGCGGCGGATGCGCGCCCCCGAGCGCAGACATAAAAGCCGCATTGCCTCGCAGGCGAAGCGGCTGTCCTCGACCAGCAGCACGGTCAGCCCCAGCAGGGGGCGGTCCATGGTGGGCGCGCGGGTGCCGGGAAAGGCGACATTGATGGGCATCGAAGCCTCCTGCCAGTTCGGGGGCCAAGTCGACCCTCGCCCCGATACTGGACCGCAGTGGTAAATCAGGTCTTAAGCCGCGACGATCCGCGCGGTTGCACCCCGCGGTCCGAGCCGCCATATCAGCGCCATGACCTATGGAGTCCTCCGATGATCGGCCGCCTTAACCACGTCGCCATCGCCGTGCCGGACCTCGCCGCCGCCGCCGCGCGCTATGCCGGGCCGCTGGGCGCGCGGGTCAGCGCGCCGCAGGACCTGCCCGATCACGGCGTCCGCGTCGTCTTCGTGGAACTGCCCAACACCAAGATCGAACTTCTGGAACCCTTGGGCGACGCCTCGTCCATCGCGGCATTTCTGGCCAAATCCCCCTCGGGCGGCATGCATCATGTCTGCTACGAGGTGGAGGACATCCATGCCGCCCGCGACCGGCTGGTACAGACAGGCGCGCGGGTGCTGGGCGATGGCGCGCCCAAGATCGGCGCGCATGGCAAGCCGGTGCTGTTCCTGCACCCCAAGGATTTCGACGGCTGCCTGATCGAGATCGAACAGGTCTGAGGAGACGCCCATGACCATCACCGCCGCCTTCGTGCTCTTTGCCGTGACATGGTTCATGGTGTTCTTCATCGTGCTGCCGCTGCGCCTCGTGACCCAAGGCGACGCGGGCGAGACCGTGCCCGGCACCCATGCCTCGGCCCCTGCCGACTTCCGGCTTGGCCGCAAGGTCAGGCTCACCTCTCTCTGGGCGGTGCCGATCTGGGCCGCGCTCACGGCCTTCATCCTGTGGGGCGGCGTCACGGTGCGCGACATCGACGTGTTCGACCGCATGGCCCCCGCCAGTGGCCCGCTCCTCAGCGGCGAGTAGGCCGCCGCCCCGCCAGCCGGTGGTAGAGATGGGTGAAGGTGGCAGCACCAAGCACCGGCACCAGCAGGTTCACCACCGGCACCGTCAAAGGCACCGCCATCAGGCAGCCCGCACCCCAGATCCGCAGCGGATGACGCTTTCGCATGGTGCGCGCCCCGGCCCGCCCCTCGCGCCGCATCGCCGCGACCTGAAAATATTCACGTCCGAGTAGCCAGCCATTCACACCGTAGAACAGGAACGGCGCGGCGGGCGGAAAGGCGAGGCTCGCGGCGAAAGCCGCGATATTCACGAGCACCAGCACCGCCAAAAAGGCTAGTGTGTCGCGGATCTGATCGGCGATGGGAACCGCGCGGGCGGGCGGCAGGCCGGGATAATGCCGCGCCTCGACCGCACCCGCCACCTCTTCGAGGAAGAAACCGCTCATCATCGACGCCACGGGCAGCATCAGGAACACCGACAGCCCGAGCATCAGCAGAAGCGAGCCCCAGCCCAGCGCGTCGTCGATCCACGCGACCTCGCCGATCAGCGGCAGCGTCACATGCTCGGGCGCAAAGACCCCGACCAGCGCCAGAAGCCCCGCATAGAGGCCCACGAGAAGCGCCGCCGACAGACCGATGCCGAGCCAGAGCACCCGGCGAAAGCGCGGGTCGAACATCTGCGCCAAGGCGCGCATGAAATCCGACAGGATCATGCCTCGCGCCACTCTGTCAGCGCGTCCAGATCGGGACGCGGCCGCTCGGGCGCGGCCGTGGTCTCGGTGCCGATATGGATGAGACCTGCGATGCTTTCGCCGCTCCGCAATCCCAGCCCCTCGCGGCAGAAAGCCTCGTCATGGCTGGCCCAGCCCGAAAGCCAGTTCGCCCCCCAGCCCGCCGCCAGAGCGGCGTTCAGGAGCGACAGACAGACGCAGGCGGCGGATTGGACCTGCTCGATCTCGGGCACCTTGTCGCTCGTTTTGGGGGCGCAGATCACCGCCACCACGAGGTCGGCGTCGCGGAACTGTGCCACCGCTTTCTCGCGCTTGCTCTCATCTATGCCGAGCGCCTCGGCCCGCGCGGGCACCAGCGCCGCCAGCCGCGTCAGGGCAGGCTTTTCCAACACGATGAGCCGCCACGGCTCCAGCTTGCCGTGATCGGGCACGCGCAGCGCCGCAGTGAGCAGCGGGCGCAACTCCTCGCGGCTCGGCGCGGGCGTGGTCAGCGTCTTGGCCGGGCGGGAGCGGCGCGTCAGCAGGAAGTCGAGCGCCTCTGGCTTGGGATCGGGCATGTCGTCTCCGGAATGGCGTGTTCGGGGTGGTCACGCCATTCCTGCCGCAGATCGCGCGCGGGGAAAAGGTGGTCCCGCCCGACGCCCGTGGCGGCCGATACCGCAAGAGAGATACGAGGCGCCGGCCGCCCGATCGTCATGCCATGACACGTCGCAGGACGGTCCGGTCCGCTCAGATCCCGAGCGGCAGGATCATCGCCGCGGCGGCGATCGACACGCCGAGCGGGTAGCGGCCACGCATACGCAAACTGACCCAAGCCGAATCGGGTCCGCCCACGGCACGGCGCACCCCCGCGAGCAGCAGTGCGCCCGAGAGCATCGTTGCGGCGAGCAGCATCGTGAAGACCGGAAGATCCTGCGGCGGCACCAGCGGCACCAGCACGGCGAGCATCTTCACGTCGCCCCCCCCCATCATGCCGAGCGTGAACAGGGCGATCCCGATCGCGAAGACGACGCCGCCCGCGATCAGGCGCGCCCCGAGATCGGGCATCAGCCCTGCAACGGCGCAGCCGATGCCAAGGGCGGCCACCGCACCGACGAGCCTGTTGGAAATCCGCATATGGCGCAAATCGGTCCAGAGCATCACCGCCATCAAAGGCGCGGCGAGGATCAGTGGCAGGTCATCCATGGCGGGGCCCCCGGGATTCGGTCGTGGTCCAGCCATTCTGACCGCTCCGGGTGCCACAAAGGAGGCATGGACGGGGCACGATCATGGCACCGTGCCCCGCCAGTCTCAGCCTTCGATCTCGGCAGAGCTGGCCCAGAGGTTGATCTGTTCCTCGTCGGCGTATTCATCGATCAGGGTCAGCTCCTCGGCGCTGAAATCGAGGTTGCCTACCGCCCCGGCGCAGTCGATCACCTGGCTCGGCTTGGAGGCGCCGATCAGTGCCGTCGTGATGCCGCCCTCGCGCAGCACCCACGCGATGGCCATCTGCGCCAGCGTCTGGCCGCGCGCCTCGGCGATCTCGTTGAGCTTGCGGATGTTGCCGATCGCCTTCTCGGTGAGCATCGACGGAAACAGCGATTTGTCCTGCGCGGCGCGGCTGTCCTCGGGGATGCCGCCGAGATACTTGCGGGTCAGCATGCCTTGGGCCAGCGGCGTGAAGGCGATGGAGCCGATGCCCAGATCCCTCAGCGTGTCCTTCAGGCCGTCGCGCTCGACCCAACGGTTGAGCATGTTGTAGCTCGGCTGGTGGATCACGCAGGGCGTGCCGAGATCCTTGAGGATCGCCGCCGCCTCGCGGGTGCGCTCGGAGTTGTAGCTGCTGATACCGACATAGAGCGCCCGGCCCGAGCGCACGATGTGGTCGAGCGCGCCCATCGTCTCCTCGAGCGGCGTTTCGGGATCGAAGCGGTGCGAATAGAAGATGTCGACGTAATCGAGGCCCATCCGCTTGAGCGACTGGTCGCAGGACGCGATCAGGTATTTGCGGCTGCCCATCTCGCCATAGGGGCCGTCCCACATCCGGTAACCCGCCTTGGAGGAGATGATCAGCTCGTCGCGGTAGCCCGCGAAATCCGTGCGCAGGATCTCTCCGAAGGCGGTCTCGGCGGCACCGGCCTCGGGGCCGTAATTGTTGGCGAGGTCGAAATGCGTGATGCCGTGATCGAAGGCGGTCTGGCAGATCTCACGCTTGGTCTGGTGCGGCGTGTCGTCGCCGAAATTGTGCCACAGCCCGAGGCTCACGGCAGGCAGCTTGAGGCCGGAGCGGCCACAGCGGCGATAAGCCATCCGCTCGTAGCGGTCGGGGCTCGGGGTATAGGTCATGTCGATGGTCTCCCTGGGCCGATGGCCTGTTCGACCGGCCCCGGCATCGGCGCAGAGCCTAGGCCGGGGCCCGCGCCGATGTCAAACCGGGGCCGGGCGGGAAACGCATGGGCTCCGCGCGCCTCTCAGGCCGCGCGCGTCGCGTGTTTTTCGCCACGGTCCGGATCGGTACCTTCGGTTTTCATCGCCGGGTCGCCGGAGAGGAATCCGCCAAAGGCGCGGAGCGAGGGGACGTTGTCGCAGACCGCCTTGACCACCACGAGGAACGGTACCGCCAGAACCGCCCCCGGCACGCCCCAGAGCCAGATCCAGAACGCCACCGTCACGAAGACCGACACGATGTTCAGCTCAAGCCTGCGGCCCACCAGCATCGGCGTGACGAAGTTGCCCTCGATCGCCGTCAGCGTGAAATAGGCCAAGGGTGCCAGCAGCGCGTAAGGCACCGTGTCGAACGACACCAATGCAAAGGCCCCGACCGCGACGGTGCCGATGATCGCGCCGATGAAGGGCATGAAGTTGAGAAGGAACGCCAGCGTGCCCCAGACATGCGGCATCGGCAGCCCGAGGATCCACAGCGCGATGCCGATCGCGAAGCCGAGACCCGCATTGATGATTGTGATCGCGCCAAGGTAGCGTGAGATCTGCTTTTCCACGTCGCGCACGATGGTCAGGGCGCGCTTCTTGTCATGCAGCTTGGGCGACGCTTCGACGATGCGGCGATGATAGAAGTCGCCCGAGGCCAGCAGGAACAGCGTCAGGATCATCGCCGCCACCAGCGAGGAGCCGATCGAGGCGACGCTGCCCACCGCCGAGGGGATCGGGCCTGACTGGTCGACCACCACCTCCATCTTTTCCTCGGTGGCGCCGGCCGCGTCGGCCATCTCCGTCACCTGTGCGCCGACCTCGCGGATCGAGGCCAGCCGATCCATCAGCCCGGCGAGCTTGAACTGAACCTCAGCGCCGATTTGCGGTGCGCGCGCCGCCATCTGACCGATCGGCCCCGACAGGAAATACCCCGCCACGGCAAAGCCAAGCCCGATGGCCAGCATCAGGAGCACCGCGCTGATCCCCGGCGGGATGCCGATCCGCTGCAGCCCGCGCACGGCGGGGCGCAAGGTCAGCGTCAGCAGGATCGCCAGCACGATCGGCAAGAGCACGTCGCGGGCGAAATAGGTCGCGGTGAACATCGCCAGCAGGAAGGTACACAGCATCAGGCGGCGGATCTTGCGCAGTTCCGACACCCCCTGCTCGGTATGATCGAGATACGGATCCCGAGGAGTGTCGTCGTCCTTCGCAGCCGCGCCGCGCATTTCGCCATTCGCCACCGCAGAAGTCCCCCATGTGCAATGCCGCCCAACGTCATCGCGCTTGGGGCGGTTCCGCGCGGGTCTTGATTGCTACGCGGCGTCGCCGGGCGTATGAGGGGGGCCGATCGCAGACAGGAGAGCCCCGATGGCCAGCTACCAGTACGTCTATCACATGGATGGTGTCTCCAAGACCTATCCCGGCGGCAAGAAGACATTCGAGAACATCCGGCTGAACTTCCTGCCCGGCGTGAAGATCGGCGTGGTCGGCGTCAACGGCGCGGGTAAGTCCACCCTGCTCAAGATCATGGCCGGGATCGACAAGGATTTTCAGGGCGAGGCCTGGGCCGCCGAGGGTGCGCGCGTCGGCTACTTGCCGCAGGAGCCCAAGCTCGACGAGACCAAGACCGTCCGCGAGAACGTGATGGAAGGCGTCGCCGCCAAGAAGGCGGTGCTCGATCGCTACAATGATCTGGCCATGAACTACTCGGACGAGACCGCCGAAGAGATGGCGCAGCTTCAGGACGATATCGACGCGCAGAACCTGTGGGATCTCGACGCGCAGATCGATGTCGCCATGGAAGCGCTGCGCTGTCCGCCCGACGACGCCGACGTCACCACCCTTTCGGGTGGCGAGGCGCGCCGCGTGGCGCTGTGCAAGCTGCTGCTCGAAGCGCCCGAGATGCTGCTCCTCGACGAGCCGACCAACCACCTCGACGCCGAGACGATCGCCTGGCTGCAGAACCACCTGATCGAATACAAGGGCACGATCCTCGTCGTGACCCACGACCGCTACTTCCTCGACGACATCACCTCGTGGATCCTCGAGCTCGATCGCGGCCGGGGCATCCCCTACGAGGGCAACTATTCGTCCTGGCTCGAGCAGAAGGCCAAGCGGCTGGAGCAGGAGGCGCGCGAGGACAAGTCCAAGCAGAACACGCTGCAGCGCGAACTCGAATGGATGCGCCAGGGCCAGAAGGCCCGTCAGGCCAAGTCCAAGGCCCGCATCACCGCCTATAACGAGCTGGCGAGCCAGTCCGAGCGCGAGCGCGTCGGCAAGGCGCAGATCGTGATCCCCAACGGCCCGCGTCTGGGCGGCAAGGTGATCGAGGTCGAAGGCCTCAAGAAGGCGATGGGCGACAAGCTTCTGATCGAAGATCTGGAATTCTCGCTGCCGCCGGGCGGCATCGTCGGCGTGATCGGCCCCAACGGTGCCGGCAAATCGACCCTGTTCAAGATGCTGACCGGGCAGGAACAGCCCGACGAGGGCAGCATCGAGTATGGCGACACGGTCAAGCTTTCCTATGTCGACCAGAGCCGCGACGATCTGGAGCCCAACGCCACCGTCTGGGAGGCGATCTCGGGCGGCGCCGAGGTGATCGAGCTTGGCGACGCTTCGATGAACTCCCGCGCCTATTGTGGGGCCTTCAACTTCAAGGGCGGCGACCAGCAGAAGAAGGTGAGCCTGCTCTCGGGCGGCGAGCGTAACCGCGTGCACATGGCGCGGCTTTTGAAGGATGGCGGCAACGTGCTGCTCCTCGACGAGCCGACCAACGACCTCGACGTCGAGACGCTGCGTGCACTCGAGGACGCGCTCGTGGATTTCGCGGGCTGCGCCGTGGTGATCAGCCACGACCGCTTCTTCCTCGACCGGATCTGCACCCACATCCTCGCCTTCGAGGGCGAGGCGCATGTCGAATGGTTCCAAGGCAACTTCGCCGATTACGAGGAGGACAAGAAGCGCCGCCTCGGGGCCGACGCGCTGGAACCCAAGCGGGTCAAGTTCAAGAAGTTCACCCGCTGAGATAACGGGTCGGGGCAAGCCCCCCGCCCTCCCCGGTCGGGCTGCGCGCTCGGCGCCCCGACCGGCCTCGCGGCGGCGACCGATTCGGCCCTGGCCTCTCATTTTGGGTTGCGGGCGGTCGTCATGGCCGGGCCACGATCGCCGTTCGGCGGTGATCCGCCAGTCGCATCGGGCATGGCGAAATATCTTGCCATCGCGACCGCGCGGCCCCATACGGCCCCTTGCGAACGTTATTCCCTCGACCACTGTTCTCCGTCACTGGCTGCAGTTCTCTCGATGCGACACTGACCAAGCCGGGCTGCCGCAGTTTCGTGGGCAGCGCATGACAGGAGATCACACGATGGCCACTGGCACCGTGAAATGGTTCAACACCACCAAAGGCTTCGGCTTCATTGCTCCCGATGGCGGCAGCAAGGACGTTTTCGTCCACATCTCGGCCGTCGAGCGTTCGGGCCTCACCGGCCTGCGTGACGACCAGAAAGTCAGCTTCGACATCGAATCCGGCCGCGACGGCCGCGAATCGGCGATCAACCTGAAGCTCGCCTGATCCCTTCGCGCTCCGGCGCAGAGGATTTACGCCCCGGATGCAGCCGCATCCGGGGCGTTTTCGTCACGCTGTGCTCTCCAGTTGTCTAGACCTGTCTATTTATTCCCGTGCAAGCTTAGCCACGCTATGATCACCGACACAGCGTTTCTCGGCCACATTGCTGCCGGAATCAGCCGCGAAGGTCGAGGAACAGCGCAGGAGGAAGCACATGGGCACGATCTTCATTCTTCTCGGGAGCCTTGTCGGGTTTGCCGTCGCCGTGATTTCGGTCGCGACAGGGGCCTTGCCGCTTCTCAGCGGGTTGGCCCTGTGGATTGCCTCGGGCCCCATCTCGGCTCTGGCCTTCGTGTTCCTCGTGCCGGCGCTCAGGGCACTGCATCGCATGGGTCCGCACCGGAACCTCGCCTGATCCAGGTTTGGCGCGACGCTTCGGTCAGCCGATCTCCCACATATCGTCGTCCCGGCAGGCGCCGAAGGCTAGCCACGACACGCGCAACCGAGCGATCCGGCTGTCGCTCCATGTTCCGGCCCTGAGCGTAAACCCTTCCTGATCGATCTTCTGCGATCGGATATCGAGCCGCGCCGCCACTTCCGCCGCCAGATCCCACATGGTGACGCTGACATGCACGACGGGCGGCCGCGCGAAGGGCACGGCGAAAGTGACCCTGTGACAAACCTCGCGCTCTCCCGTGCCTGACCACATCGGCCCGTCATTCTCGAAATGCGAAAACGGCATCACCTCGCCTTGGTCGATGCCGAAATTTCCTTGGATATGCTGCATCATCGCACCCTTCCCCCATAACGCCAAAGGCCCCGCGAATGCGGGGCCTTTGTGTCGAAGCGCTCCAATTTCTCAGAAATTGGACTGTTTCGGATCGAGCCCGATATGCGTGCCAACGGCGACCATGTCGGCGAGAAGCTTCGCCGTATCGTCCACCGGACCCGGCTCGTTCTCGAACCTGGTCTGCGCGTCGCGATGCGCCGAGGCGAACTCCTCGACCATCCCCTCATAGACCTCCTGCGTGACCTCTCCGCGCGGATGCGCGCGCTCGGCCAGCACGGAGACGCTATCGGGGCCGATCTCGGCAAAACCACCGGAGATCACATAGTCATCGGTACCGCCCTGATGCACGACCTGCAACAGGCCGGGCCGCAGGGTGGTGATGGTGGGCGTGTGGCCCGCCATCGCCGTCAGGTCACCATCGGTGCCCGGAATGCGCACCTCGGTCGCCGTCACGGAAGCGAGCTTCCGTTCCGGGCTGACCAGGTCGAATTGCAGCGTGTCGGCCATGAAGCCCTCCTATCAGGCCGCCGCGGCGGCCATTTTCTCGGCCTTGGCCTTCACGTCCTCGATGCCACCGACCATGTAGAAGGCCGATTCGGGCAGGTGGTCGTACTCACCGGCAACCACCGCCTTGAACGAGGAGATGGTCTCCTCGAGCGGCACCTGAACGCCGTCCGAACCCGTGAACACCTTGGCCACGTCGAAGGGCTGCGACAGGAAGCGCTGGATCTTCCGGGCGCGGGCCACGGTCAGCTTGTCCTCTTCCGACAGTTCGTCCATCCCGAGGATGGCGATGATGTCCTGAAGCGACTTGTAGCGCTGCAGGATGCCCTGCACGTCACGTGCCACCTGGTAGTGCTCTTCGCCCACGACGGAGGGGTCCATCAGGCGCGAGGTCGAGTCGAGCGGGTCCACGGCGGGGTAGATGCCGAGTTCGGAGATCGCGCGGTTGAGAACCGTGGTCGCGTCGAGGTGCGCGAACGAGGTCGCCGGCGCCGGGTCGGTCAGGTCGTCGGCGGGCACGTAGATCGCCTGCACGGACGTGATCGAGCCGTTCTTGGTCGAGGTGATCCGCTCCTGCAGCGCGCCCATGTCGGTGGCCAGCGTCGGCTGGTAGCCCACGGCCGAGGGGATGCGGCCCAGAAGCGCCGACACCTCGGAACCCGCCTGGGTGAAGCGGAAGATGTTGTCGACGAAGAACAGCACGTCGGTGCCGGACTGGTCGCGGAACTGCTCGGCCAAAGTCAGGCCGGTCAGGGCGACGCGGGCACGCGCACCCGGCGGCTCGTTCATCTGGCCGTAGACGAGGGCCACCTGGCTCTCGCCAAGCGCGTCGGGCTTGATGACGTTGGATTCGATCATCTCGTGGTAGAGGTCGTTGCCCTCACGGGTCCGCTCGCCCACCCCGGCGAACACGGAATAGCCCGAGTGCACCTTGGCGATGTTGTTGATCAGCTCCATGATGAGCACGGTCTTGCCCACCCCGGCGCCGCCGAACAGGCCGATCTTGCCGCCCTTGGCGTAGGGGGCGAGCAGGTCGATCACCTTGATGCCGGTGACGAGGATCTCCGAGGAGGTCGACTGCTCGGCGAAAGTCGGCGCGTCGGCATGGATCGGACGGGTCTCGGTCGCCTCGACCGGGCCCTTCTCGTCGATCGGCTCGCCGATGACGTTGAGGATGCGCCCCAGCGTCGCGTTGCCCACGGGCACCGAGATCGGCTTGCCGGTGTCGAGCACGGCCGCACCGCGGACGAGACCCTCGGTCGCGTCCATCGCGATGGTGCGGACGGTGTTTTCGCCAAGGTGCTGGGCCACTTCGAGAACCAGCTTCTTGCCGTTGTTTTCCGTGGTCAGGGCGTTGAGGATCTCCGGAAGGTGATCCCCGAACTGCACGTCCACGACGGCGCCGATGACCTGGGTCACTTTGCCTTGTGCTGCTGCCATGTGTTGTACTCCGGTTCTCTCTTTAGAGCGCTTCGGCGCCCGAAATGATTTCGATCAGCTCGTTGGTGATGACCGCCTGACGGGATCGGTTGTACTCGATCGTCAGCTTGTCGATCATCTCGCCCGCGTTGCGGGTCGCGTTGTCCATCGCGCTCATCCGGGCGCCCTGTTCGGAGGCCGCGTTCTCGAGCAGCGCCGCGAAGATCTGCGTCGCCACGCCGCGCGGCAGCAGATCCGCGAGGATCTCCTCCTCGCCGGGTTCGTAGTCGTAAAGCGCCGTGTCGGCCTCCTCCCCGCCCTCGAAATGGGCCGGGATGATCTGCTGCGCGGTCGGGATCTGGGTGATCACGTTCTGGAACCGCGCGTAGAAGATCGTCGCCACGTCGAACTCGTCCGCGTCGAAGCGTCCGAGCACGTCGCGCGCGATGTCCTGCGCATTGGCATAGCCCACGCGCTTGACGTCCGTGAGGTCGACGTGACCCACGAAGTACTGGCCGTAATCGCGGCGCAGCATCTCGCGGCCCTTCTTGCCGACGGTGAGGATCTTCACCGTCTTTCCCTGCGCCAGCAGCTCGCTGGCCCGGATCCGCGCCTTGCGCGCGATCGAGCCGTTGAAGCCGCCGCAGAGCCCGCGCTCGGCGGTCATGACGACGAGCAGATGCACGTCCTGCTTGCCGGTTCCGGCAAGCAGGCGGGGCGCACCGTCGGAGCCGCCCACGGACGAGGCGAGCCCGGCCATCACGGCGTCGAACCGCTCGGCATAGGGCCGCGCCGCTTCGGCGGCGTCCTGGGCGCGACGGAGCTTTGCCGCCGCGACCATCTGCATCGCCTTGGTGATCTTGCGGGTCGATTTGACCGACGCGATCCGGTTCTTGAGGTCCTTCAGACTAGGCATCGGCCAGCCTCCCTAAGTCCGTGGCTGGTTTCAGGCGAAGTCCTTGGCGAACGCATCGATCGACTTGCGGATACGCGCCTCGGCATCGCCCTTGATCTTCGGGTCCTCGTTGGTGATCCAGTCGAGCAGCTCGCGATCATTGGTGCGCAGGTGCTTCAGGAGACCTTGCTCGAAGCGACCGACATTCTTGACGGCGATCTTGTCGAGATAGCCCTGGGTGCCCGCGAAGATCACGCAGACGATCTCGGCGTTGGTCAGCGGCGAGTACTGCGGCTGCTTCATCAGTTCGGTCAGCCGCGCGCCACGGTTCAGCAGCTGCTGGGTCGAGGCGTCGAGGTCGGAGCCGAACTGCGCGAAAGCGGCCATCTCGCGATACTGGGCGAGCTCGAGCTTCACCGGGCCGGCGACCGACTTCATCGAGTTGGTCTGGGCCGAGGAGCCGACGCGCGACACCGAGAGGCCGGTGTTCACCGCGGGACGGATGCCCTGGTAGAACAGTTCGGTCTCGAGGAAGATCTGGCCGTCGGTGATCGAGATCACGTTGGTCGGGATGAAGGCCGACACGTCGCCGCCTTGCGTTTCGATGATCGGCAGCGCGGTCAGCGAACCGGCGCCGTGATCCTCGTTGAGCTTGGCCGAACGCTCGAGCAGGCGCGAGTGGAGGTAGAACACGTCGCCCGGATAGGCTTCGCGGCCCGGCGGGCGGCGCAGCAGCAGCGACATCTGGCGGTACGACACGGCCTGCTTGGACAGGTCATCATAGATGATGAGCGCGTGCTTGCCGTTGTCACGGAAATACTCGGCCATGGCGGTCGCGGCATAGGGAGCCAGGAACTGCATCGGGGCCGGGTCGGAGGCAGTGGCCGCCACGACGATCGAATATTCGATCGCGCCGGTTTCTTCGAGCTTCTTCACCAGCTGCGCCACGGTCGAACGCTTCTGGCCGATCGCGACGTAGATGCAGTAGAGCTTCTTGCTCTCGTCGGAGCCTGCGGCGTCGTTGTAGCTCTTCTGGTTGAGCACGGTGTCGAGCGCCACGGCGGTCTTGCCGGTCTGGCGGTCGCCGATGATCAGCTCGCGCTGGCCACGGCCGATCGGGATCATGGCGTCGATCGACTTGAGGCCGGTCGGCATCGGCTCGTGCACGGATTTGCGCGGGATGATTCCCGGCGCCTTGACGTCGGCGACGCGGCGCTCGGTCGAGTCGATCGGACCCTTGCCGTCGAGCGGGTTGCCAAGGCCGTCCACGACGCGGCCCAGAAGGCCCATGCCGGCGGGCACGTCCACGATCGAGTTGGTGCGCTTGACGACGTCACCTTCCTTGATGTCGCGGTCGGAGCCGAAGATCACGCAGCCGACGTTGTCGGTCTCGAGGTTCAGCGCCATGCCCTGGATGCCGCCGGGAAACTCGACCATCTCGCCGGCTTGGACGTTGTCGAGGCCGTGGACACGGGCGATGCCGTCACCGACGGAGAGCACGCGACCGACCTCGGCGACCTCGGCCTCCTGGCCGAAATTCTTGATCTGGTCCTTCAGGATCGCGGAGATTTCCGCAGCTTGGATCGCCATTATCCGACCTCTTTCATGGTGTTCTGGAGTGCCTGGAGCTTCGAGCGGATCGAGGTGTCGATCATCTTCGAGCCCAGCTTGACGACGAGACCGCCGATGAGGCTTTCATCCACGGTCTGATTGATCTTCACCTCGCGGCCCGCGCTCTGCTTGAGAGCGGCGGCCAGCGCGGTCTTCTGCTTGTCGCTGAGCGCCTTGGCGGTGGTCACGTCGGCGGTCACCTCGCCGCGCGCCTCGGCCAGCTTCTCATCGAGCGCGCGCAGCATCTGCGGCAGCACGAAGAGGCGGCGCTTGGAGGCCATGAGCCCCAGCACGTTGGTGGTGGTCCCGGTCAGCCCCATCTTCTGGGCGATCGCGGCAATGGCCCGGCCCTGGTCGTCGCGGCTATAGACCGGCGAGGAGATCAGGTCGCGGAACTCCGCGCTTTCGGACAGCGCGGCCCGCAGCGCGTCGACATCCGACGTCAGGGCGGCGAGATCATCGCCTTCCCGCGCCAGGTCGAACACGGCCGTGGCATAGCGCTGGGCAATGCCGGTTGAGATCGATGCTGGTTCGGACACGTCCACCCTTCCGCAGTCTTGGGCCCGGCGATCCCGCGCCTTGAGAAGACAGGCGGCGGTCGGGCAGCTTGCAAGGCCCTCGCGCGGGCGAAGGCCGTCAAAATCAGGGGCGATGTAGCAGAGCGGTTCGGGTGTCGCAACCGCCTTGAGACCCGCGATGCCCCCCTCCCGGCTCATGGTCGCAGGGAGGCGGGGGGTGTGACAATTTGCCCATGCGCCAAAGGGCTTGGCGCGCGCAGTCCGGCTCAGCGTCGGCGCGACGGCTCGGGCACCGGCGCGCCGATCCCCTCGAGCACGCGCAAGGGGCGCTTGACCGCCGAGGTCAGCCCCGGACGACTGGGCGCCGTCACCTGCTTGGAGGCCTCGATCATCAGCACGCCGCCCGCGTTGAGGATCGGCATGTGGCGACCCGCTCTTTCGAGAAACGCCGCCGAGCGTCGCCAGCCGCGCCGCAGGCTCGGCGGTCGGTACAGCGCCGAGATTGCCCGCTCGGTGACGAAGCGGTGCCGGCGCAGCTGCGCTTCGAGCTGGCCCAGAGAATAAGGGCGGCCATAGCCAAAGGGCGTGGCGTCCGAGCGCGACCACAGGCCCGCGCGGTTTGGGACTACGAACACCGCCCGCCCCCCCGGACCGAGGCTGCGCCAACACTCCTCCAGAAGCGCGCCCGCATGCTCGGAGGTCTCGAGCCCGTGCATCAGCACCAGCCGGTCCGCCTGCCCGGTGCGCAACGGCCAGAGCGTCTCCTCGCACAGGACCGAGACGTTGGGCTGCCCCGCGGGCCAGGGCATCACGCCCTGGGGCCCCGGCATCAGCCCGATCACCCGCCGCGCATCGGGCAGATAGGGGCGCAGAAGCGGCACGGCAAAGCCATAGCCCACCACCGTCTGCCCCTGCACATGCGAAACCGGCCACCATTCGACCAGCTGGTCGCGGATCACCTTCTGGGCCGCGCGGCCCAGCGCGCTGCGATAATAGAAGTTGCGCAGGTCGAGCACGTCCAGATGCATTGAAGGCCTGCGGTCCTTGGGTCAGAAATCACGGGCCGGTGACGGCCATAGGTCTAGCTTCGTGTTACCATAGCAACCAAACCACGGGTGCCGCCATGCCTCTCGAACTTCTCACCGTCGCGTGCCTCTCGGACAACTATGCCTATCTGCTGCATGATGCGCAGAGCGGACGCACCGCTCTCGTCGACGCGCCAGAGGCCGCGCCCATTCGCGCCGCGCTCGACGCGCATGGCTGGACGCTCTCGGACATTTTGATCACGCATCACCACAACGACCATGTCGCGGGACTGGCCGAACTGCGCGGTGAGGCACGGGTGATCGGCGCGCGCGCCGACGCGCATCGCCTGCCGCCGCTCGACCTCGCGGTCGCGCCGGGCGAGGTGATCGAGGTGTTGAACGAGCCGGTCGAGGTGATCGACGTGCCGGGCCACACGCTGGGCCATGTCGCATTCCACCTGCCGCGAAGCGAGATGGCCTTCACCGCCGACAGCCTGATGGCGATGGGCTGCGGGCGGCTTTTCGAGGGCAGCGCCGAGCAGATGTGGGATTCGCTGCGCCGCCTGCGTGACCTGCCAGGTCACACGCTGATCTGCTCGGGGCACGAATACACCCAGACCAACGCCCGCTTCGCCCTGACCATCGAGCCGGACAACGCCGCACTGCGCGACCGCGCCCATGCGATCGACAAGGCGCGCGCCGAAGGCCATGCGACGGTGCCTTCGCAGCTCTCGGAGGAACGCGCGACGAACCCCTTCCTGCGCGCCGACCTGCCCGAGCTGCAACGGGCGATGAGCCTCGAAGGTGAGCCCGCGGCAGAGGTCTTTGCGGAAATACGGCGCAGGAAGGATCGCTTCTGATCCATTTCGCGGCAGGGGTGTCACGGAACCGAAGCCGGAGACATGCAAAGAACACAGCTCCGTGACGTAGCGGCCCTTCGGGGGGTGTTTTTGCATGTTTTAACTTGAAGCGCGGCCGATAAACCCGATCTTTAACTACAGAGGCCACGGTCATGGCGGGGCTACCTACCGCCCGGACCCCCGATCAGAGGAGCACATCATCGTGCCGTCTTTTTCGACCACTCTCGAGCAGTCCATCCATGCGGCGCTGGCTCTGGCCAATGCCCGCCGCCACGAACTCGCGACCCTCGAGCACCTGCTGCTGGCCTTGATCGAGGAGCCCGACGCCGCGCGCGTAATGCGTGCCTGCGCCGTCGATCTCGAAGAGCTGCGCAAGTCGCTCGAGGATTTCATCGAGGATGATCTCTCCACCCTCGTCACCGACGTGGACGGCTCCGAAGCCGTGCCCACCGCCGCATTCCAGCGCGTGATCCAGCGCGCCGCGATCCATGTTCAATCCTCGGGCCGCACCGAGGTTACCGGCGCCAACGTGCTCGTCGCGATCTTTGCCGAGCGCGAGAGCAATGCCGCCTATTTCCTGCAAGAGCAGGACATGACCCGCTACGATGCGGTCAACTTCATCGCGCATGGGCAGGCCAAGGACCCGGCCTTCGGCGAAAGCCGTCCCATCACCGGCGCCACCGAAAAGGACGACGAGGGCGAGACCGCTTCGGCCGGTGGGTCGAGCGAGGAAAAGGACAGCGCGCTGGCGAAATACTGCGTCGATCTCAATGCCAAATCGCGCAAGGGCGACGTCGATCCGCTGATCGGTCGCGAGCATGAGGTCGAGCGCTGTATCCAGGTGCTGTGCCGCCGTCGCAAGAACAACCCGCTGCTGGTGGGCGATCCCGGTGTCGGCAAGACCGCCATCGCCGAGGGCCTCGCCTGGAAGATCGTTGAGGGCGCGGTGCCCGAGGTGCTCTCCGAGGCCACGATCTATAGCCTCGACATGGGCGCGCTTCTGGCCGGTACCCGCTATCGCGGCGATTTCGAAGAGCGGCTCAAGGCGGTGATGACCGAGATGGAGAACCACCCCGACGCGGTGCTCTTCATCGACGAGATTCACACCGTGATCGGTGCGGGCGCCACCTCTGGCGGCGCGATGGACGCCTCCAACCTGCTGAAGCCCGCGCTTCAGGGCGGCAAGCTGCGCTGCATGGGCTCGACCACCTACAAGGAGTTCCGCCAGCACTTCGAGAAGGACCGCGCCCTGTCGCGCCGGTTCCAGAAGATCGACGTGAACGAGCCTTCGGTCGAGGATGCGGTGAAGATCCTCAAGGGCCTCAAGCCCTATTTCGAGGATCACCACCAGATCAAGTACACCGCCGACGCGATCAAGATGGCGGTGGAACTGTCGGCCCGCTACATCAACGACCGCAAGCTGCCCGACAAGGCGATCGACGTGATCGACGAGGCCGGTGCCGCGCAGCATCTCGTGACCGAGAGCAAGCGGCGCAAGACCATCGGCGCCAAGGAAATCGAGGCCGTCATCGCCAAGATCGCCCGCATCCCGCCCAAGAACGTCTCCAAGGACGACGCCGAGGTGCTCAAGGATCTCGAACCCGCGCTCAAGCGCGTGGTGTTCGGGCAGGACGACGCGATCACGGCCCTGTCCTCGGCGATCAAGCTGGCCCGCGCCGGCCTGCGCGAGCCGGAAAAGCCGATCGGCAACTACCTCTTCGCCGGCCCCACCGGCGTCGGCAAGACCGAGGTGGCCAAGCAGCTCGCCTCCACGCTCGGCGTCGAGATGCTGCGCTTCGACATGTCGGAATACATGGAGAAGCACGCGGTCTCTCGCTTGATCGGTGCGCCTCCGGGCTATGTCGGCTTTGATCAGGGTGGCCTGCTGACCGACGGCGTCGACCAGCATCCGCATTGCGTGCTGCTGCTCGACGAGATCGAGAAGGCGCATCCGGACGTGTTCAACATCCTCCTGCAGGTGATGGACCACGGCAAGCTGACCGATCACAACGGTAGGGCTGTGGATTTCCGCAACGTGATTCTAATCATGACCTCGAACGCCGGAGCCGCGGAGCAGGCCAAGGAGGCGATCGGCTTTGGCCGGGCGCGGCGCGAGGGCGAGGACACGGCCGCGATCGAGCGGACCTTCACGCCCGAATTCCGCAATCGTCTCGATGCGGTAATCTCCTTCGCGCCGCTGGCGCGCGAAACGATCATCTCGGTGGTCGAGAAGTTCGTGTTGCAACTCGAGGCGCAGCTCATGGACCGCAACGTCCATATCGAACTCACCCGCGAAGCGGGCGCGTGGCTGGCCGAGAAGGGCTATGACGAGAAGATGGGCGCGCGTCCGTTGGGCCGTGTGATCCAAGAGCACATCAAAAAGCCGCTCGCCGAGGAGCTTCTGTTCGGTCAGCTGACCAAGGGCGGCCTCGTGAAGGTCGGGGTCAAGGATGACAAGATCGTGCTCAGCTTCGAAGAGCCGGGGGCCAAGCGGCTGTCCGGCAACCGCCCGCCGCTGCTCACTGCCGACTGAGCCGGTACTTCGACGGAAACGCAATGATCGCCGCGCGGCCCCCTCCCGGGGCCGCGCGTTTCGTTTGTCACGACCCGGTGCGGTCCCCCGCAGGTTCTGGTTCCCCCCCCTGTCCCGCACCACCCTGCCCCGGCCCCACGGCCCGTCGTCCCGCTTCAAAGGAGCGCCACATGTCCCGTTTCGCCTTCGCCCTTGCCTTGGCTCCTACCGCGATCCTCGCGCAGGAGGCGCCCTTCCGCCTCGCCCTGCCGATCGACTGCACTCCCGGCGAGGACTGCGTGATCCAGAACTATGTCGATGCCGATCCCGGCCCCGAGGCCGCCGATTTCACCTGCGGTCCTCTGAGCTACGACACGCACAAGGGCACCGATTTCCGGCTGCCAACGATCGCGCGGCAACGCGAAGGGGTCGACGTCCTCGCCGCCGCTCCCGGCGTGGTGCTGGGGCTGCGTGACGAGATGCCCGACATCCTGCAAGGCTGGGACGGCGCGCCGGAGCTGGAGGGGCGCGATTGCGGCAACGGCGTCACTATCAGCCACGAGGGCGGCTGGGAGACGCAGTACTGCCATATGGCGCGTGGCTCGATCGCGGTGGCGCAGGGCGATCGCGTGGAGGCGGGCACGCGGCTGGGCGCGGTCGGGCTTTCGGGACAGAGCCAGTTTCCACATCTGCATCTTTCAGTGCGCAAGGATGGAGAGGAAATCGACCCCTTCGATCCCGAGGACACCGCCACCTGCGGCGATGCCGCGCCCGCCGACACGCTGTGGGAAGCGCCGCTGGCCTACCTGCCGGGCGGGCTGCTCGATGCGGGGTTTGCCGCCGGGGTGCCCGACTGGTTCGATATTCAGGCCGGGGAGGTCGTAGCCGAGGTCACGACCGACACGCCGCTGGTGCTCTGGGGCTATGCCTTCGGCGGCCGCGAGGGCGATGTGATGCGGCTCACGGTGACGGGGCCCGACGGTGTCGTGGTCGATAACGAGGTGCTGCTCGACAAGACGCAGGCGCAGCTGTTTCGCGCCAGCGGACGCCGCGCGCCGGAAGGCGGCTGGACCGATGGGAGCTATGAGGGGCGGATCGCCCTGATCCGCGCCGGCGAAATGCTGGACGAACGCCAGGTGCCGCTCGACATGGATGAATGACCCTTCACCGCTCGGTCAGCTTCAGCTCGATCCGCCGGTTGCGCGCGCGCGCCTGCGCCGTGTCCCCCGGGTCGAGCGGCTGGTATTCGCCAAAGCCGTTGGCGGCGAGGCGGCCGGGCGGGATGCCCTCCTCCTCGCTCATGTAGCGCACGACTGAAAGCGCGCGGGCTTGGCTCAGCTCCCAGTTGTCCCTGTAGCGGCCACCGCCCCGGATCGGGATGTCGTCGGTGTGACCATCGACCCGGATCACCCAGTCGATGCCGGGCGGGATCTCCGCGGCGATCCGACGCAGCAGCGCGGCCACCTTGGCGATCTCGGCCTTGCCCGCCTCCGACAGCGTCGCCTCTCCCTGCCCGAACAGAACCTCCGAGGAGAACACGAAGCGGTCGCCCGCGATGCGCACGCCTTCCTGTCCTTCGAGCATGCCACGCAGCTCGCCGAAGAAGTTCGAGCGATACCGCTCGAGGTTCTCCGCCTCGGCGGCGAGGCGTTCGGCCTCCTCCTGAAGCCTGAGGCGCTCATCCTCCTCCAGTTCGCGTCGCCGCCGCTCCTCTGCGGCGGCGCGGGCCAGCGCGGTGGTGAGCTGCCGACCCAGATCCTCGATCTCGGCCTCGGCCACGGCTTCGGTGGTTTCGGCCCGCCCGAGCAGGCTGCGCAGTTCGGCCAAGTCCTCGCGCAACGCCGCGACCTGCGCGTTGAGCGCGGCCATGCGGCGCTGCGCCTCGGCCGAGGCGCCCTCCTCGTCCGACAACGCGGCCCGGGCCGTGGCAAGGAGCGCCGCGCGGCGCTCGGCCTCGCTGCCTTGCCGCTCCGCCTCATCGCGCGCGGCGACAAGATCGGCCAAGGCCTGCGCCAGACGCGATTCGATCTCTGCCCGCTCCTGCTCGGTCTCGCTGCGATCCTGCGACAGGGTCTCGGCGCGGGTTTCGGCGGCCTCGCGCGCCGAGATCGCCGCCGCCAGACGGTCGGCAAGATCGGCTCGGCCGCGCTCGGCCTCTTCTCCGGCGGCGCGTGCGGCCTCGGCCTCGGCGCGAGCCGCGTCGCGGTCGAGCACCGCGGCGGCGAGCCGCGATTGCAGCTCGGCCTGCGTGGTCTCGCCCGCCGCCAGCGCCGCCTCCAATTCGGCCCGCACCGCGTCGAGATCCGCCTCGCCCGCCTCGCGGGCGGCCAGTGCGGCGGCAAGACGGGTCGAAAGATCCTCGGTCTCCGCCTCGGCCTGCACCAATGCCGCGCGGGCCTCCTCCAGTTCGGTTTCGGTCTGCTGCGCCAGATCGAGCGCGGCGGCGAGTCGGGCGTCGAGCCCTTCGCCGCTGCGCAGCGCGCGGGTGAGTGCGTTCTGGCTCTCGGAGCGGGCAAGGACCGCCTCGGCAAGCGCCCGGTCGAGATCGTCGCGCGCGGCCTCGGCAGCGGCCAGAAGCGTCAGCGTCTCCTCGGCCTCGCGCCGCTTTTCCTCAAGCGTCAGCGTCATCGCAGACAGCTCGGCATCCGCGTTCTCGAGCCGGTCGCGCAACCGTTCGGCGGCGGCGGCATCGGCCAACCGCTCGGCCTCGAGTGCGGTGATCTGTTCGGCGTCTTCGTCCCTTTCGCCCTCGAGCGCCGCGATCGTCTCGGCGGCGGCCTCGGCCCCGGTCTCCAAATCGGCGACCAGCGCCTCCAGCGCCTCGCGTCGCGCTGCCGCCAACCGCGCCGCCTCGGCCTGCGCGTCGATTTGGTCGCGCGCGGTGGCCAGCGCGAGGTTCGCCGCGTCGCGCGCGCCCTCGGCCTCGCCCGCGCGTTCGCGGGTGGTCTCCAGGTCCTGTTCGAGCCTGGCGACCCGGTCGCGCGCCTCGGCGCGATCGGCCAGAAGTGCCGCGACCCGCGCCTCGAAATCGGTGATTTGCGTCCGTGCGCCTTCGAGCGCCTCGTCCTGCGCCGCGCGCTCGGCCGAGAGCGTCGCGATCCGGTCGAGTTGCGCCTCGGCCTGCGCGCGTGCCTGCGCCAGCTCGTCGCTGAGCCCGCTGATCTCGGTGTCACGCTCGGCGGCGCGCGACCGTTCGAAACCGAGCGCCACGCCGAGCCGCTCGACCTCCTCGCCCAAGGCGTCGAGTTCGCTCTCCTGTCCGGTGATGGTGTCGCGCAGCACGAATTGCATCACCGTGAAAATCGTCAGCACGAACATCAGCACCAGAAGCAGGCCGGTCATCGCATCGACGAAGCCCGGCCAGATCGAAGACTGGAAGCGGTTGGAGTTGCGGCGCTTGAGGCCCATGGATCAAAGATCCGGATGGCCGCGCGTGGCGCGCAGGCCGCCGGGGTGGTTGGCCTCGCGCAGCACCCGGCTCAGCCCCGAGAGATCGGTGCGCAGCTCGACCAGCATCTCCTGACGCCCGGCGGAGATCTCCTCGAGAATGCGCAGAAGCTGCACGTCCATGTTGCGCAGGCGCATCCGCGTCTCGCTATCATTGCCACCCTCGGCGGCGCGGACCAGCGCCTCGTGCACCCGCTCCTGCCCCTCCGCGATGCGTTCGAGCGCGGCCCGCTCGCCTTCGGGGTCCATGCGTTCGGCGATCCGCGTCAGCGTGTCGGTCAGCGCCGCGATCCGGGCCTCGCCGTCGCGCCGCGCCTCCTGCGTGGCGCCGACGGCGGCACTCAGCCCCTCCATCCGCGCGCCCAGATGTTCGACCATCTGCGCCAGGATCCCGCTGTCGCCGCCTTGGCCCGCATGTTCGTCGCCTGATGCATAGCCGAGCCGGGTGATGGTCGAGAGCCATTCCTCAAGCTCGCGGTAGAACCGGTTCTGGCCATGCGTGGCGAAAAGCTCCAGAAGCCCAACCACGAGCGACCCCGCGAGGCCCAGCAGCGAGGAGGAGAACGCCGTGCCCATGCCGCCGAGCTGGGTCTCGAGCCCCTGTTGCAGCCGCCCGAAGATCGCGCTGCCGCTTTCGCCCTCGGCGGGGTTGAGCGAGCGGATCGTCTCGACGAGGGCCGGCACCGTGGTGGCGAGGCCGTAGAACGTTCCGAGCAGGCCGAGGAAGATCAGCGTGCTCGCGAGGTAGCGCGTGATCTCGCGCTCTTCGTCGATGCGCTGGGCCACCGATTCGAGGATCGAGCGGGCGCTGTCGGGCGAGATGTGCCGCCGCAGCCCGCGCGAGCGCAGCAGTGTCGCCAGCGGCAGGAGCAGCCCCGGCGCGGGGCCGATGCCCTGTGGATGGCGCGCGAAGGTCTCGATCCAGCCGACCGAGCGGATGAGCGCGATCACCTGCCAGAAGCAGGCCAGCACGCCCAGCACGAAGAAGGCCGAGATGGCGCTGTTGAGCCAGGGGTTCGACAGGAAGATGCCGCGCAGCACGTCCCAGCCCAGCACCAGCCCGGCCGCGACCAGGCCCAGCGCCAGCAGCATCGACAGGATCTGCCGGACCGGTTGGGAGAATTGCGGTTTCGCCTCTGGCTGCCTCATGCGGGGCCATGTCCTCGTGGTTGTGACGTGTGAACCATAAGGATCGCGGCGGCAGGAGGCCAATGGCCTTTCACGGCAGCGCGGCGTCCTGTGGCGGCGCCGCCTCTCAACTGCCCGCGCGCAGCGTCTTCACCCGCTCGACCAGCCAGTCGAGATCCGGGTCATGCACGCCCATCTCGGTCAGATGCGCGGAGGTGTTGAAGAGGTATTCGTCATTGGGCCCGCGCCCGCCCACCGCCCCCGCGATGCGCCGCGCCTGGGTTTCGAGATCGAGCGAGACGTATTGCTCATGCGCGGGGTCGATCACGTAGGTCAGCGCCTCGACCACCCGCCCATCGGTGAGCGCCAGAGGCTGGTGCGTCTCGATATAGGCCGAAGAGACCAGTTCGCGTTCGCGCAGCATGGCAATCACCGTTTCAGTCTCGGCCTCGGGCGCGCGCAGCGCCAGACCGGTGCAGACCGACCCCAGCGCACGGTCGAGCGCCAGCACGAGGCCCGGCGTCTCCGGCGTGCCCCGATGGTGGATCGACGACATGCAGAAGCTGCGGTGCCAGCCGTCGAGCCGGGCCACCACCACTTCGCGCGGCGTGAATCCCGGATTCCACAGAAGCGATCCGTAGCCGAAAACCCAAAGCCCAGTCTGGTCGGTCATGCTGGCCCTCCTAGCTGCCCCCCTGTAGATACCCGATCCTGAGCGGGCGAAAGGGCCTAGATACATGCGATTCATCCTCATCCTCGTGGCGCTTCTCGCGCTGGCCTTCGGCGGCTGGTGGTTCTGGGGCAGCCGCGCCGTCGACGCGCGGCTCGCAGAGCTGACGCAGGAGTTGCGGGTAGCGGGCTGGCAGGTCGATTACGCCACCGATGGCACGGAAGGCTTTCCCTACCGGTTCGATCTGGATCTGCGCGAGCTGTCGCTGGTGTCGCCCGACGGCGTCTTCGGCTGGCAGAGCCCGCGGCTCAGGGTCGTCGCGCAAAGCTATCAGCCGAACCGGCTGATCCTCGCGGCGGACGAGACACACCGCGTCTCGATCCCGGGTCAGGACCTCGACATCACCGTCGCGGGGCCGCGCGCCTCTGGCGCGGTGGAGATCGGCGAGACGCTCCCCCTCACTGAATTCACCGCCGAGGCCGGGGATCTCGCGGTCGCCTCGTCGCAAGGCTGGGAGACCCGCGTGGCCAGCTTGCTGGCGGCGCTGCGCGCAAGCGGCGGCGTGAACGGCTATGATGCCTATGCCAAGGCGACCGATGTCGCAGTGCCGCAGATGTGGCGCGCGGCGTGGGACCCGTCGGGCCGCCTGCCTGCCGAGATCGCGGCGCTGACCCTCGACGCGGAACTGGGGTTCGACGCGCCGCTGACGCTTTCGGGCGCGCCTTCGCGCATCAAAAGCATCGACCTGAGTGACCTGTCGCTCGACTGGGGCCCGGTGAGGGCGCGGGGCAATGGCGCCTTGCAGGTCGGCGCCGACGGCGTGCCCGAAGGCGAGGTGTTGCTGGAGATCACCGGTTGGGAGACGCTTCTCGATCTCGCGGCGCAAGCGCGCGTGCCGCTGGCCGAATCCTCGCTGCTGCGCGGCGCGCTGGGCACGATGGCCCAAGGCGACGTGCTCAGCGCGCCGATCACCTTCGCGAACGGGATGATGCGGCTCGGCTTCATCCCGCTGGGGCCTGCGCCCCTGTTGCGCTAACGGCAGTAGGGGCTTCGGTTCGAGGCGGTATCGAAGTGGAAATGGTCCCGATGCGCCGCGTTGGCGTCGGGGCCGAGCACGGTACCGAAGGGACCGCAGGCGGCCTTGTGCAGATCGCGCAGCGCCGGCCCCGCGCCACGGCTGTTCCAGTCCGACTGCACCGAGACCTGACGCCCGTCGCGCAGGCCCAGCGCGGTGATGTCGATGGCGCGGCCGAAAGCGTGTTCGGAGAGCTGCGCGCCTTGTTCGTTGTTGCGCGAGCGGCAGACATAGCTTCCGGCGGTGCGCAGCACGGCAAGGCCGCCGCCGGTGGCCGACAAGGCCGGCTTGGCCGACTGGCCAACCCATTCGGCCAAGGCCCGCGCCGTGTCGCAATCGACCACCGCCACCGGCAGGACCTTCACGCCATGCACCGCCGTAATGCGGACCGGGGCCTCGATGCCGCAGGCCCCCGCCCCGTTGACCGGGGCGATGCGCGCGCCTTCGAGCCCCGGCACGCCGCACAAGGCCCCCGCCGCGTCGGCGGGCGGCGGCGTGCGGGCGGCGGGGGCCGAGACGGCTTGCGACCGGGCCAGCGACGCGGCGATAGCGGCGGGGCGCTCTTCGGGGCGCGAGGCGGTGGAAACCGCCTCCGGCGAGGCGCTGGCGATGACAGCGGCGGGGGGGACCGGTTTGGGCGCGTCCGCCGGCACCGAGGCCGGGGCCGCTGTCGAGGCGAGGCGCGCGCGGGGCCGCGAGACGGTCAGCGGTTGGCCCGTCGCCCCGGCGAGCTCGGCGACAGGGATCTCAGCCGGCGCATCGGCCGGGATCTCGGAAACGGTCTCGGCGGCGCGGCCCACGGGACGGGTGGCGGTTTCGGGCGCCAGATCCTGCGCCGGCAGGACCACGGGCCATGCCAGAAGCAGCGCAGCCAGCGGCCAGCCGGCCCGGCTCATCCCCGGCCCTCCGATTTTTCGGCGCGCGATGCGCCCCGGCCGAAATCCGGGGCCGCAGTGTCCTGCCCCGCCTCGATGATGCCGCGACGGATCGCTCGGGTGCGGGTGAAGTAGTCATGCAGATGATCGCCGTCGCCGGTGCGGATGGCGCGCTGCAGGGCGAACAGCTCCTCGGTGAAGCGCCCGAGGATTTCGAGCGTCGCCTCCTTGTTGGTGAGGAACACGTCGCGCCACATGGTCGGGTCCGAGGCGGCGATGCGGGTGAAGTCGCGAAAACCCGCGGCGGAATACTTGATGACCTCGCTGTCGGTCACGCGGCGCAGGTCGTCGGCGACGCCGACCATGGTGTAGGCGATGAGGTGCGGCGTGTGGCTGGTTACGGCGAGGACGAGGTCGTGGTGATCGGCATCCATCACGTCGACATGCGCGCCCATGCCTTCCCAAAGCGCCGAAAGCCGCGCCGTGGCCCCGGAATCGGTGTCCGGCGTGGCTGGCACGATCAGGCACCAGCGGTTGTCGAAAAGCTCGGCAAAACCCGAACGCGGCCCCGAATGTTCGGTCCCCGCGAGCGGATGGGCGGGGATGAAATGCACGCCTTCGGGGATGTGCGGCGCGACGGCTTCGATCACCGACTTCTTGACCGATCCCACGTCCGAAATCGTGGCGCCGGGCTTCAGCACGGGCGCGATCTCCTTGGCCACGGCGCCCATCGCACCCACTGGCACGCAGAGCACCACCAGATCGGCACCCTCCGCGGCCTCGGCCGCCGTCTCGCAGACCCGGTCGACGAGGCCGATCTCGCGCGCAACGGCGCGGGTCTCGGCCGATCGGGCATGGCCGGTGATCTCGCTCGCGAGGCCCGCGCGACGCATCGCATGCGCCATCGACGAGGCGATGAGGCCAAGCCCGATCAGTGCGACGCGGTCATAGACCGGCGCGCTCATGCCGCGCCCTTGAAGCGGGCGATGGCGTCGATCACGCGCGTGCAGCCTGCTTCGTCGCCCACGGTGATGCGCAGCGCCTGCGGAAGGCCGTAGCCGTCGACACGGCGCACGAGAATGCCTTCCGCGCGCAAGGCGTCGTCGCAAGCCCCGGCCTCGGCCTCGTCGGCGAAACGTGCCAGCACGTAGTTGGCGTGGCTCTCGTCGCAGGCGATACCAAGGCCCAAGAGCTTGTCGCGCAGCCAGCCGCGCAGCCGCGCGTTCTCGGCCCGGCAATGCTCGGTGAAGCCCTCGTCGCGGATCGCGGCCTCGGCCACCGAGAGCTGGGTGCTGGAGAGGTTGAAGGGCTGCCGCACGCGGTTGAGCACGTCGATGATCGCGCGTGGGCCATAGCCCCAGCCGATCCGGAGGCCGCCGAGGCCGTGGATCTTGGAGAAGGTGCGGGTCATCACGACGTTGTCGCGCGTCTCCACCAACTTGGCGCCGCCATCGTAGTCTTCGGCGAACTCCACATAAGCTCCGTCGAGCACGAGGATCACCTGATCGGGGATCGCCTCGGCCAGTCGCGCGACCTCCGTGATCGGGATCATCGTGCCGGTCGGGTTGCCGGGGTTGGTGAGATAGATGATGCGCGTACGATCGTTGCAGGCGGCGAGGATCGCGTCGACATCGACCACACGCTCGCGCTCAGGCACCTCGATCGGGGTGGCCCCGGCCGCGCGGGCGAGGATCGGATACATGGCGAAGCCGTGCTCGGTGTGGATTACCTCGTCACCGGGGCCCGCATAGCATTGGGCCAGGAATTGCAGCACCTCGTCGGAGCCGACGCCGCAGATGATGCGCTCGGCATCGAGTTCGCGGATCTCGGCGATGGCGGCGCGCAGTTCGGCGTGGTCGGTCGAAGGATAGCGGTGCAGCGTCGCGGCCGAGCGTTCCAGCGCGGCCAGCGCGCGGGTGCTGGTGCCGTGGGGGTTCTCGTTGGACGAGAGCTTGAGCGGGCTGGCATGGCCTTCGAGCCTGCTCTGTCCGCCCACGTAGAGGGCGATGTCCATGATGCCGGGTTGCGGGGTGATGGTCATTCTCTGCGCTCCTGTCGACCGGGCCTCCATAGCCGGGGCCGGTCATGGTTTCCAGCGTCATGCGCAGCACTCGCCCCTGCCCGTCAGCGACGTGCCGCCGCAGCCGTCGCGACGACCAAGCCGCAGCGAAGGGCGGCGTTTCACGAATGGGCAATGGTCGGATCGCCCCACCCGCATGCGCAAAGGGCCGCGCGGTCTCCCGCGCGGCCCCTGCCGTCCCTCGATCCGTTGTTCGGATCAGTTCTTGGCGTAAAATTCGACGACGAGGTTCGGCTCCATCACCACCGGGTAGGGCACGTCGCCCAGCGCCGGGGTGCGCACGAAGGTCGCGGTCAGCTTGGAGTGGTCCACCTCGAGGTAGTCCGGCACGTCGCGCTCGGGAAGCTGGATGGCCTCGAGGATCACGGCGAGCTGCTTGGACTTGTCACGGACGGCGATGACGTCGCCTTCCTTGACGCGGTAGGAGGGGATGTTCACGCGCTTGCCGTTCACGGTCACGTGGCCGTGGTTCACGAACTGGCGGGCGGCGAAGACGGTCGGCACGAACTTGGCGCGGTAGACCACGGCGTCGAGACGGCGCTCGAGCAGGCCCACGAGGTTCTCACCGGTGTCGCCCTTGACGCGCTCGGCTTCGCCGTAGATGCGGCGGAACTGCTTTTCGGTCAGATCGCCGTAGTAGCCCTTGAGCTTCTGCTTGGCGCGCAGCTGGATGCCGAAATCCGACAGCTTCTGCTTGCGGCGCTGGCCGTGCTGACCGGGGCCGTATTCGCGGCGGTTCACCGGGGACTTCGGACGGCCCCAGATGTTTTCGCCCATGCGGCGGTCGATCTTGTACTTGGCAGAGGTGCGTTTGGTCACTCTCTGATCTCCTTCTGTCGGCCCGAAGAGCCATGTCTCGAAGGGCGTTGTCCTCTGGGACGGCTCGCGCCGCCTCCCGACAGGGATCCCCTCGCGGGGTCCGCCAACACCAATGAAAGTCCCGGGACACGAGGACCCGGGACGGGCGGCTTATATCCCCCGCAGGCGCGGAGTCAACCACCCCGCTTTAATAGCCGAATTCGAGCTTGAGGGAGCCCAGAACCTGCGACTCATGCTGGCCCTCGAACTCCTCGGACAGCCAGCTCAGCCCGTAGAACAGCCGCGTTTGCGCCTGCGGTTGCCAGTGCAGGCCGATCCGGGCGCGGCGTCGGTCGCGCGTCTCGCGCCTAGGCAGGAACACGCTGTCACCCGCCCATGCCGTGTCGGCACCAACCACCAGCGAGAGGCCGGTCGTCTCGGCCTCGATGCCGCGATAGGGCTGGCCCGTCACCGGATCGCGCAGCCACCGGTCGCCATGGCCGATGCCGCCCCAGATCGCGTCGACGCCGAGGCGCGCGATCTCCTCGGAGCCGGATTCGGCGGCCAGAAAGGGCCGCAGGGTCAGACCGGGGGCCATGCGCCACGGCCGGACCACCTCGCTCTGGGCATGCAGGTGCAGCGCGTCGCCAAGCTGCCGGCCGATGCCACGCGGTGGATCGAAGCCGAGGATCTCATGCGCGCGCTCCTGAAACGCCGAGACCCCGGTCGAGGGACCGATGGCGATGACCTCGCCGCCAAGGCTGGTCTCGAAAGGCCCGAAGGACTGGTGGGCAAAAGCGCCGAAGGCCACGAGCCCGGCATAAGGCCGGTCGTCGCGCCCGTCGCGGGTGCGGGCGGGGGCGATCACCTCTGTACGAAACCGAAGCTCGGTGATCGCATCGGGCGCGGGCGGCGGCGCGCCGTCCCAGCCCTGCCCGCGCAGCATGGACAGGGCGAAGGACCCCGAACGCCAGCGGTCATGACCGTCGCCCGCATAGTCGTTGGAAAAGACCCGCCCCCAGCCGAGCGTTTCGGCCGCAGCGAAGGCCGGGACCGTAGCGGTGAGACCGAAGGTCAGGGCGAGGATCAGGGCGAGGATCAGGGCGCGCATCCGGGGCTCTCCGCTGGGATGCCCCCGGTCTAGCCGCCGCCCTGCCCCGTGCGCCAGCCCCGGCCCGACGCCTCGCCTCAGGGCGTGTCCTTCGCGTCATGCTCGCCCAGCGTCGGGGCGCGGCGGTCGAGCGAGAGAGAGCTTTCGGAGAAGCGCATCGGGCTGCGCAGACCCGGCACGCCGCCCGCATCGATCCGAAGGCCACGCGCGATCACCTGCGGGTCGGCAAAGACCTGATCGACGCGGTTGATCGGCCCGGCGGGCACCGTCGCGGCTTCGAGCGCGGCGAGCACGGCGTCGCGGCCCCATGCGGCAAAGGCCGTGCCCAGCGCCCCGGTGAGCGCCGCGCGGTTGGCCACCCGCGCCCCGTTCGAGGCGAAACGCGGATCGCCCGCCAACTCGGGCAGGCCCAGCACGCCGCAGGCGCGGGCGAATTGCCCGTCATTGCCCACGGCGAGGATCAGGTCCCCGTCCGAGGCCGAGAAGACCTGATAGGGCGCGATGTTGGGATGCGCATTGCCCAAGCGGCGCGGGGCCGCGCCGGTGGCGAAGAAGTTCATCGCCTGATTGGCCAGCACGCCAGTGGCGCAGTCCATCAGCGCCATGTCGATATTCTGGCCGCGCCCGGTGGTCTCGCGTGCCGCCAGCGCGGCCTGGATCGCGATGACGGAATAGAGCCCGGTGAAGATGTCGGTGAAGGCGACGCCGATCTTCTGCGGCTCGCCCTCGGGGTCGCCGGTCAGGTCCATGATCCCCGACATGCCCTGGATCAGGAAATCATAGCCCGCGCGGCTGGCATAGGGTCCGTCCTGCCCGAAACCGGTGATCGAGCAATAGACCAGTGCCGGGTTCGCGGCGCGCAGGCTTTCGTAATCAAGGCCATATTTCTTCAGCCCCCCGACCTTGAAGTTCTCGATCACCACGTCGGCCCCTTCGATCAGGGACCGGACGAGGGCCAGCCCCGCAGGCGTGCGGAAATCGGCGGTGACGCTCTTCTTGCCGCGGTTGCAGCCGTGGAAATAGGCCGCCGAGCGGTCGCCTTCCAACTCGATCCATGGCGGGCCCCAGCGGCGCGTGTCGTCGCCCTCGGGGGCCTCGACCTTGATCACCTCCGCGCCGAGATCGGCCAGCACCTGCCCGGCCCATGGCCCGGCGAGAATGCGCGCCAGCTCGACCACCCTGAGCCCCGCCAGCGGCGCCTGCATCGTGTCCTCGCCCATCACGTCCCTCCCCCGGTGGCCTCGCCGCGCACGCTAGCCGCGCCCCGGCAGGGCCGCAATGCGCGCCGCTTGGAACAACAAGGCGGCGATGGTTTCACGTGGAGCGTTCTTGCCTCCCCCTCCCGGGGGGCTTGCGCCCGGCTCGACTGGTGGCGAGGGTGCAAGGCGACCAAGCCCAAGGACAGCCCGAATGACCGATCCCGCCCCCTGGTGGCACGCCGCCACCGCCTATCAGATCTACCCGCGCAGCTTTTGCGACAGCGATGGCGACGGCATCGGCGACATCCCCGGCATCATCTCCAAGCTCGACCACCTCGCCGATCTCGGGATCGGCTTCGTGTGGCTGTCGCCAGTCTTTCGCAGCCCGATGGCCGACAACGGCTACGACATCTCGGACTACCGCGACATCGCGCCCGAATTCGGCACACTGGCCGACATGGACCGGCTCATCGCCGAGGCGAAGACGCGCGGCATCGGCATCGTCATGGACCTCGTGGTGAACCATTCCTCGGACGAGCACGAGTGGTTCCGGCAGGCGCGCCAGAGCCGCGACAACCCCTGTCGCGACTACTATGTCTGGCGCGATCCAGGTCCAGATGGCGGCGCGCCCAACGACCTGCAATCGAATTTCGGCGGCCCGGCCTGGACCTATGACGAGCGGACGGGCCAGTATTACCTGCACCTGTTCGACCGCAAGCAGCCCGACCTGAACTGGCAGAACCCCGAGCTGCGCGCGGCCATATACGACATGATGAACTGGTGGCTCGACCGGGGCGTCGCGGGCTTCCGGATGGACGTGATCGACCTGATCGGCAAGGACCCCGATGCCGGGATCACCGCCGACGGGCCGGACCTGCACCGCTTCATTCGCGAGATGCATGACGCCACGCTGAAGGGCCGCGACGTCGTCACCGTGGGCGAGGCGTGGAGCGCCACGACCGAAGGCGCGCTGAAATACTCGGGCCGCGACGCGGGCGAGCTGTCGATGGTGTTCCAGTTCGCGCATATCGTGCAGGGCTGGGACGAGGTGCATGGCAAGTGGCGGCCCAAACCCTTCGACCTGGTGGCGTTCAAGCGGGTGATGACCGAGTGGCAGGTGGCTCTGGCCGAGGATGGCTGGAACTCGCTGTTCTGGAGCAACCACGACCTGCCGCGCGCGGTGTCAAAATACGGCAATACCGAGCGCTTCCGGGTGGCTTCGGCCAAGATGCTCGCCACGGTGCTGCATATGATGAAGGGCACGCCCTACATTTATCAAGGCGAGGAGATTGGCATGACCAACGTCTCCTTTACCGACATCAACCAGTTCCGGGACATCGAGACGCTGAACTTCCACCGCATCCAGACCGCCGCGGGGGTGACGCCGGGCGATTTCCTCGACGGCGCCAATTCGAACGGCCGCGACAACGCGCGCACGCCGATGCAGTGGGACGCGGGGCATCAGGCGGGCTTCACCACGGGCGAGCCCTGGATCGAGGTGAACCCGAATCACGTCGCGATCAACGTCGCCGCCGACCGGGCGGACCCGGAGGGGATCTTTGACCATTACCGCGAACTGGCCGGGCTGCGCCGGGAGCTGGCGGTGATGCGCGAGGGCGATTTCACGCCCTACCTCGAGGATCATCCCAAGATCGTCGCCTATGCGCGGCGTCATGACGGCGCGCGGATTTCGGTGCTGGCCAATTTCACCGGCGAGGCTGTTGCTGTCGACGTGCCCGAGGGTCTCGCCCTCACCGGGCGGGCGATCAGCGCCAACTATCCGGGCCGAGACACGCTGACCGGCAGGGTTGAGCTGCGTCCCTTCGAGGCGGTGGCGATCCTCGAAGCCTGAGCCGTGACGGTGGTAGTGGTGGTGGCGCGGGCCGGTGGCCCGCGCCGTGCCTCACGCGGGTTCGACCGCGCGGCGGTAGAGATGCCACGTCGCATGGCCAAGGATCGGCAGAACGAAGATCAGCCCGACCAGCAGCGTCGCCATGCCGAGGCCGAGGCCCACCACGACGATCATGCCCCAGATCGCCACGCTGCGCGGGTTCTCGCGCGCCAGCCGGGTCGAAGCCCGGACCGCGCGACGCACGCCGACATGCCGATCGAGCAGCAGCGGAAACGAGATCGCCCCGATCACCAGCACGGAGGCGGCCAGCACAAAGCCGACCCCTGTGCCCACGACGATCATCGCCCAGCCCGGTGCGGTGGTCAGCGTGTCGCTGACGAAGGCTCCCGCTGAAACCGGCGGCTCGGGTCCCAGCGTGACCGCGTAGATGATCCAGGCCGCCAGCATCCAGACCACGAATATCGCAAGGAACAGCAGGCTCAGGGTCAGGATCGCGATGGCCGAGGGCGATTCGACGACCTTGAAGGCCGCCCCCCAGTTCGGATCACGACCCGCCTCGCGCCTGCGGCTCATCTCGTAGAGGCCGACGGCGGCGACCGGACCCAAAAGGGCGAAACCGGTGATCAGCGGCACCAGCAGCGGCAGCAGGTTCTCGTTCATCGCAAAGCGGATCAACACAAGCCCCGCCAGCGGATAAACCACGCACAGGAAGATCACGTCGGAGCGGAACGCCTTGAAATCCTCGTAGCCCGCGCGCAGCGCCGCCTTGAGGTCCGCCACCTCGATGCGTCGCAGTCGGATCGGCGCGGTGTCGCGCCCGATGGTCTCGCGCGCGCCTTCGCCCAGATGGTGCGAGCCCGCGCCCAGAACGTGCCCCGCCCAGCTGAGCGGATTGCCGATGGTCTTGTCGATATGGCCGTCGGACTTTGCCATGATGCCGTCCTCCCTGATCACCAAGGGACGGCCCCGCCCGGCCCGGATGCGCCGCAGCGGGGTCATCCGGATGGGACGATCCTAGCACGGATTCGCGGCGATGGCTCTCACCCGCGCGTGTGCGGGGTTACAAAGCGTCGAGCAGTCGTGATCCGACGTGACCCCGCCACCGGTCGCATTGGCGTAGGCTGGCCCCATTCGGTGATGAGGGAGGTAACGATGACCATGAAGTTGACGACGGCGAAGTTGATGATGGCGGCGGCGTTCGGGGCGGGGCTGGCCGGACCGGCGATGGCGCAGGACGCGCCGAATTTCGGGGGCGACGAGGATCAGGCCTATGCGCAGCAGGTCTGGCAGGCGATGGTCGACCAGAACCTCGCAGGCGAAGGCGCGATCATGTCCTTTCCCTATCCCGGTACCGATCCGCACGGGATGATGCTCGAGACCTTCTATTCCCGCGCGACGATCGACGGTCATGACGGCGCGCTTGTGGTCAAGCGCAACTACGGACCCGAAGGGGTGACGGTCGACGATGTGCTGGGCGCCCCCGCCGAGCATCTGGGCGCGGTGACGGTGATGTTCCGGCGCGAGGCGGGATATGACGACGAGACCGGCAACTGGTTCTATGCCAAGTACCTGCCCGACGGTTCGCTCGACGCCAATCCGAACGGCGTGGCGCTGGCGGGGCTGGTGGGCAAGAATGCCGAGGCCGGCTGCATCGCCTGTCACCAGAACGCGGGCGAAAACTATCTCTTCACCACCGATGCCGATCTGGGCGCGACGATGGAGTGAGACGGGCCGGGGGCCGCGACGTGCGGCCCCTATTCCGCGAAGAAGCCCGGTCCGGCGCGGCCCAAAAGCCGCTTGCCCATCTCGTGGCCCAGCGCCGCGCCATCGGCGACGGCGCAGTCCCCGGCGTCGTCCAGCACCTCCGAACCATCGGGGCGCAGGATCTCGCCGCGCAGGCGCAGCGTGCCGCCCGACAGCTCGGCGAGCCCCGCGATCGGCGTCTGGCACGATCCGTCGAGTGCGGCGAGAAAGGCGCGCTCGGCGGCGAGGCGCTGCGCCGTCTCCTCGTGGTGGATCGGCTCCAGCAGCCCCGCCACGCGGCTGTCGTCGCCGCGCCGTTCGATGCCGATCGCCCCTTGGGCGATGGCGGGAAGCATCTCCTCGGTGCCGATGGCGCGCGCCGGCACGCTGTCGATCATGCCCAGCCGGCTGAGCCCTGCCATGGCGAGAAACGTCGCCTCGGCTACCCGATCCTCAAGCTTTTGCAGGCGCGTCTGCACGTTGCCGCGAAACTCCACGACGTTCAGGTCGGGCCGCCGCGCGAGGATCTGCGCCTTGCGCCGCAGGCTCGAGGTGCCGACCGTGGCGCCCTGCGCCAGATCCGGGATCGCGCCGTGATTCAGGCTGACGAAGGCGTCGCGCGGGTCCTCGCGGGTCAGGTATCCGTCGAGCACCAGCCCGCCGGGCTGTTCGACCGGCATGTCCTTCATCGAATGCACGGCGATGTCGATGTCGCCCGACAGGAGCTGTTCCTCGATCTCCTTGGTGAACAGCCCCTTGCCGCCGATCTGGCTCAGCGGACGGTCGATCACCCTGTCGCCGGTGGTGCGGATGATCACCACTTCGAAGGCTTCGTACGGCAGGTCCCAGGCCTGGGCCAGCAGCGCGCGCGTCTCGTTGGCCTGCGCAAGCGCCAGCGGCGAGCCGCGGGTGCCGATGCGCAGGGGCTTGGCGGGGGAGGGAAGTTCGCGGGTCATGCGCCAATCTCTACGCCCGGGCCGGAGGCGCGGCAACCGCGACCGCCCGTCGCGCCCCCGCCCGCGCGGCTTGACTTTGCGGCCCCGCAGCGGGACGAGGTGGCATGACCCATGTCCCCACCCCCCCGTCAAAGCTCCTGCTGCGCGCCCTCGCGGGCGAAACCCTGCCCGTCCCGCCGATCTGGATGATGCGGCAGGCCGGACGCTATCTGCCGGAGTACCGCGCCACGCGGGCGCAGGCGGGCGACTTCCTGTCGCTGTGCTACAACCCCGATCTGGCCGCCGAGGTGACGCTGCAGCCGATCCGCCGCTATGGCTTCGACGCCTCGATCCTGTTCGCCGACATCCTGCTCGTGCCGCAGGCGCTGGGCCTCGACCTGTGGTTCGTCACCGGCGAAGGCCCGCGCCTGTCTCCGATCACCGAAAAGGGCGGCGTCGCGGCGCTCAAGCCCGCCGACGCGATCCACGAGCACCTCGCCCCGGTCTACGAGACGGTGCGGATCCTCGCGCGCGAGCTGCCCTCGGAGACGACGCTGATCGGTTTCGCGGGCGCGCCCTGGACCGTGGCCACCTATATGATTGCCGGGCGCGGCACGCCCGACCAGGGCCGGGCGCATACGCTCAAGGATGAGAACCGGCCCGAGTTCGAGGCGCTGATCGACCGGATCACCGAGGCCACGATCGAGTATCTCTCGGCGCAGGTCGAAGCCGGGGCCGAGGTGGTCAAGCTGTTCGACAGCTGGGCCGGGTCGCTCAGGGACGACGATCTCGACCGCTACTCGATCGCGCCGATGGCGCGGATCACCGCCGAACTCAAGGCGCGCCATCCCGGCCTGCCGGTCATCGCCTTTCCACGCGGAGCGGGAGAGCGCTTCGTCGATGCCGCGCGCGCCATCGGCGCCGATTGCATCGCGCTCGACGACGGGGTGAGCCCCGAATGGGCCGCCGAGCACGTGCAGCCGATCGCTTGCGTGCAAGGCAATCTCGCCAGCCGCCACATGGTGACGGGCGGTCAGGAACTGATCGACGAGACGCGGCGCATCCGCGGCGCGTTCTCGGGCGGCCCGCATGTGTTCAACCTCGGCCACGGCATCACCCCCGATGCCGATCCCGAGAACGTGGCGCTGATGATCGAGACGCTGCGCGAGACGCGTTAACCCATGCCGGTCGGGCGCTGGGTCGAGCCCCAGCGCCGCCGGTCATGATGCCAGCTCTGCAGCGCCCAGCCGCTCCAGGCCAAGACGTAGAACCCGCCCGCCGCCAGAACGATCAACCCCGGCACCGGGCCGATGGCGGCGCGGTCCACGAACATCTCAAACCCTTCCACCGGGGTCGGGTGCACGATCAGCTTGCCGATATAGGCCGCCGCCTGAATCAGCAGGATCCACAGGTAGTTGCGCCTGATCCGGCGGCCCACCGAGATCCGGAACGACACGTGGTAGCGCGGCACCCAGTAATCCTCGGCCAACTCGCGCTGCCAGCCCTCGCCCAGCCGCAGATTGCCGTCCTGCAGGAGCGGCGCGTAGAAATGCGTCTCCATCCAGCGGCAGCGCGCGCGCCAGACGTTGAAGTAGCGGTAGCGCCGCGCCTCCAGCATCAGGAAGAACAGGATCAGGATGCCGACGAGCACGAGAGGCAGCGGCGACGCCTCGCGCGAGGCGAAGGCGATCGAGAGCGCGATGCCGAGCGTCACCACCGCCCAGTTGGTCGTGGTGTCGAGCCGGGTGCGCCAGATCGTGGAGCGATAGACCTCGCCGCGCCACAGATGCGCCAGCGCACCGATTTCGGCCGAGGTCATCTCTCGCTGTGCGTCGGCCTCGTGTCTCACCATGGCGCGGTCCTCCCGCACCCATCTGACACGGGCGCGGGCAGGCGGTCAAAGCCCTTGGAAGATCAGGCCCATTTCGCCAGAGGCGGCAGGCTCATCAACACCGCGTCGGGGTCGTGCCCGGTGGCGAGGCCGAACTTGGTGCCGCGATCATAGACGAGGTTGTATTCGGCATAGAGGCCGCGGTGACGCAGCTGCGTGTCCCTGTCGGCCTCGTCCCACGGGGTGGCGCGGCGCGCTTCGGCCAGCGGCAGCCAGGCTGGCAGGAAGGCGCGGCCGATGTCGCGGGTCAGTTCGAAATCGGCGCGCCAGTCGCCAGTGCAGCGGTCGTCCATGAAGACGCCACCGACGCCGCGCGCGCGCTTGCGGTGCGGGATATAGAAGTACTCGTCGGCCCAGGCCTTCAGACTGGGATAGAGATCGGCCCCGTGCGGGTCGAGATGCGCCTTCAGCGTGTCGTGGAAATGCGCCGTGTCCTCGGGGTATTCGATGCAAGGGTTGAGATCGGCGCCGCCGCCGAACCACCATGCACCCGGCGTCCAGAACATGCGGGTGTTCATGTGCACCGCCGCAGCGTGCGGGTTCTGCATATGTGCGACGAGGCTGATCCCGCTTGCCCAGAAGCGCGGGTCGTCCTTGATACCGGGCACGCCGCGCGCCGCCATGGAGGTCTGTGCCGCCTGCCCCAGCGTGCCGTGAACCGTCGAGATGTTGACGCCGACCTTCTCGAACACCCGACCGCCGCGCATCACGCACATGCGCCCGCCGCCTGCGTCCTGGCCATCCTCGCCGGTGCGCCGCGTCGGCGTCACCTCGAAGCGGCCCGGCGCGTGGTCGGAGAGCGGGCCTCGGGAATGGCTTTGCTCCAGCGCCTCGAAGGCGGCGGCGATTTCGCCCTGCAGCGCGGCGAACCAGCCGGCTGCCTCGTCCTTTTCGGTCTTCATGGCCTGCGAGGTCATGCGCGCCCCCTGCTATTGAATATCGCCCGCGTCTAGCATCCTCTCGAACGACCCGCCATGCGACCCGCTGGCCCGACCGATTCGACCGGAGATACACGATGCGCCCCGCCCTGTTCCTCGTCCTGCCCCTCGTCCTCGCCGCCTGCGCCACCCCGCGCGAGAGCTGCCTTTCCTCGGTTGGTCAACAGGGCCGGGTGATCGACGCGCTGATCTCGCAGACCCGCGGCAACGTCGCCCGCGGCTATGCGATCGAGGAGCGCGAGGAGCTGCGCACCCGCCGCGAACTGTGCGAGTTCCGGCGCGACGACGGCTCGATCGGTCGCCGCTTTTGCAACAGGACCACCGCCGAGGATGTCCGCGTGCCGGTGACGATCGACATCGAGGCCGAGAAGGTGAAGCTCGACCAGCTTCTGGCACGTCGCGAGGCGCTTATCCCCGCCGAGGCCACGGCGAAGGCGCAATGCGTGGCGCGCTACCCCCAATGACCGGGCGATGCGGTTCTAATGCGCGGCGACGTGCGAGGGATCGATGAGACTGCGTCCGCCATCCACCGTGATCACCTGCCCGGTAACGAAGGCCGAGGCGTCGGAGGCGAGGTACTGCACCGCGTCCGACACCTCGCTGGCGCTGGCGATGCGGCCGAGCGGCGTGCAGTGCAGGATCGCCTCGCGAATCTCGTCATGCTCGGACAGCGACTGCTTGAGCGAGGCGCTCATCACCGAACCGAAGGCCACGGCGTTGACGCGGATGCGCTTGGGCGCCAGCGCCACCGCCATCGAACGGGTCATCTGGTCGAGCGCCGCACAGCTCACCGAATAAGCGAGCAGTTGCGGATGGGTGAGCCGCGCCGCGATCGAGCTGAGATTTATGATCGAGCCCAAGGGCGCGTCGCTGTCGGGGTCGGCCTGCTTGATCATGCGCCGCGCCGTCGCCTGGCTGAGCCGCAGCGCCGACATGAGGTTCTGATCCAGCAGCCGTTCGACCGAATCATCCTCCGGGTCGAAGGGATCGGAGACCCGCACCTGCCGCGCCGCGTTGACGAGAATGTCGATGCGGTCGAAAGCGTCGATGGTGAAGGACAGAAGGTTGGTGATGGTCAGCCGCTCGCGCAGGTCGCCTGCGAAATGGCGCACCGGGCCATCGGCCTCGCGCAGCACCGAGGTCTCGCGCTCGAGCGCGGCCTCGTCGCGGTCGACGAAGACGACGTTGGCGCCCGCCTCGACCATGGCGCGGGCGATGGCGAGGCCGACGCCATGCGCGGCCCCGGTCACGATCGCGGTCTTGCCGGCGATGGAAAAGCTCATGACGGTCTCCGGGGAAAGGAACGTGTCAGCGGGGTTTCTTGTCGGTGGGTTTGAGCGGCCGGATCGCGTGGAACAGCTTGAAGGTTCCGTCGCCGCCGATCTCCTCGACCGAGCGGAAGCTTTCGCGCAGGCTCGCCTCGTAAGGCAGATGCCGATTGGCGACCATCCACAGCTGCCCCGACGGGGCCAGCATCCGCGCCGCCGCCACGATGAAGGCGCGGCCCAGCGCGGGGTCGGCGGCGCGGCCCACGTGGAACGGCGGGTTCGAGACGATCCCGTCATAGAGATGATCGGGCTTGAACCGGGTGACGTCGGCCCAGTGGAAGGCGGCGCGCGGATCGGTCACGTTGCGCCGCGCGCAGTCGAGCGCCAGCTTCTCGGCCTCGACCAGATCGATCGACTTCACGCCGTCGCGCTCAAGCACCGCGCGCGCCAGATAGCCCCAGCCCGCCCCGAGATCGGCCATGCGCGAGGGCAACTTGCCGGGCAATGCCGCCGCCAGCATCTGCGAGCCGCGATCCGGCCCATCGGCCGAGAAGGCGCCCCATTGCGTCACAAAGCCACCATCGACCGGCGCCGGTGCGGGAGCGGTCCAATCCGAGATGTCGACCGCGGCGGACTCGAACCAGAAGAGCCGCCCATGCGCGCGGGTCACGCAAGGCAGATCGCCGGTGCGCGTGCGCATCTCGCGCCACAGACTGTCGACCCCATCGGTCTTCTGGCCGTCGACGATCACCAGAGGGGCCAGCGCCGCCGCCTGCGCCAGCATGGCGCGCGCTAGCGGCTTGGAGCGCGGCACGAAGACCACAGCGGCGCCAGCGGGGTCGGTCTCGGCCTCCGCCTCGGCCTCGGAGACGGTCCAACCTTGCGCCTCCCACGCGTCGATGTCGGGGCGAAACCCGTGCAGGATTCGGGTGCGATCCTGGGGCAGCGCCGAAAGATCGGTTCCGGCAGCGGGACGCAGCGCGAGAATCTTGCCTTCGGGCAGCACGAGCGCGCCGCTCTCGATCGCGGTGGTCAGGCGGGCATCGGCCATGGGCACTCCGGGGACAGGGGTTGGAACAAGGGCATCGGGGCCCCTATTCCCTTTCCATCGTGCATTGCAACGGGTGCTGGTGCCGCTGGGCGAAATCCATCACCTGCGCCACCTTGGTTTCGGCGATCTCGTAGGAGAACACGCCGACCACGGCGAGCCCCTTCTTGTGCACGGTCAGCATGATCTCGAAGGCCTGCGCGTGGCTCAGCCCGAAGAACCGCTCGAGCACATGCACGACAAATTCCATCGGCGTGTAGTCGTCGTTGAGGATCAGCACCTTGTAGAGGGGCGGACGCTTGGTCTTGGGGCGTGTCTCGACCTTGACGCCGGTCAGGTCGTCGCCGTCGTCGCCACCGCCGGGCCCCGCCATGCGCGCCGTCATCTGCGTCACCATTCGCGTCGTCGTGCCTTGCATCGTCATCCGCTTTCCGACCATCTCGGCTTGGGCCCCGCTGCGTTGCCAATCTCGCTCTGGCTCCGTTATATAAGCGCCCCGTGCCCGGTGAAAAGCCCGGCCCTTGCCGTGGAGCGCCGCAGATGCCGGATCGTTGGACCATAGCCTTCGACGCAGACGACACGCTTTGGCACAACGAGCGTTTCTTTCGCTCCACCCAAGCCCGCTTTGTCGAGCTGTTGCGCGATCATGCGCGAGAGGACCGACTGCGCGAGCGGCTGCTCGCGGCGGAGCGCCGCAACCTCGGGCGGTACGGCTTCGGGGTGAAGGGATTTGTCCTGTCGATGATCGAAACCGCGATCGAGGTCAGCGAGGCGCGCGTGCCCGCCACCGCGATCGGCGAGATCATGGATCTGGGCCGCGAGATGCTGGCGCATCCGATCGAGCTTCTGCCCGGCGTCGAGCAGGCCATCGCGGCGTTGTCGGACGAGGCACGGCTGGTGCTCGTCACCAAGGGCGACCTGCTCGATCAGGAGCGCAAGCTGGCGCAGTCGGGCCTTGGCGAGGCATTCGAGGCGGTGGAAATCGTGTCCGACAAGACCGCGCCGGTCTATGCCGCGATCTTTGCCCGCTACGCGATCCGGCCCGACCGCGCCGTGATGGTGGGCAATTCGCTGAAATCCGACGTGCTCCCGGTGATCGAGGCGGGCGGCTGGGGCGTGTATGTCCCCTCAGAGACGACATGGGAGCTCGAGCACGCCGAGCCCCCTGAGGCGCATCCGCGCTTCCGCCGGATCGACAGCCTCGTCGCACTTCCCGCCATGGTCGCCGAACTTCGCGCCTGAGACCGGCGAAGAAATCCTTGCCTGAGGCTTTTGCGCCACGCCCCTCACGAGGGGCCTCCGGCGCAGGTCCCTGTCGGCGTTGCACACCTTAGGTATAGGGCGAGTCGCGCGGTGCGGCTTCGCCCGATGCCTGAAGACAACGGGCAAAGTATTTGGAAACATATCTGTTTTCGTGACGCCACGTTTGTGTTAGTTTTCGAAACATAAACGAGGTGACCGCGACAAGACGGTCGCCCACGAGGCAAGATAAAGGGCAATCACGTGAGCAGTCGTCTGTTGCGGACGGCCCGGATCGGGCTGTTTCTAATCACCACCCTTACGGCGGGTATCACCATCGCCACCGGCGCGCTTGCCGCGCCCTACGCGGCGATGGTCGTGGACGCCAAAACCGGGGCCGTCATCCACGAGGAAAACGCCGACACCCGTCTGCACCCCGCCTCGTTGACCAAGATGATGACCCTCTACATCGCCTTTCAGGCGATCCAGCGCGGAGAGATCTCTCTCGATTCCGAGATCGCGATTCCCGCCTATGCCGCCGCCCAGCCCCCCTCGAAGCTGGGGCTGCGCACCGGCCAGAAGATCAAGTTCCGCTACCTGCTGCGCGCGGCGGCCGTGAAGTCCGCCAACGACGCCGCCTCTTCCATCGGCTTTGCCATATCGGGAAGCGAGGAGGCCTTTGCCAAGCGGATGAACGCCACCGCTCAGGCGATGGGCATGCGCAACACGACCTTCGTGAACCAGCACGGGCTGACCCACCCCAACCACCTGTCGAGCGCGCGCGACATGACGGTGCTGGGCCGACACATGATTTACGATTTCCCGCAATATTATAACCTGTTCTCGCGCCGCTCGGCCGATGCCGGCATGAAGCAGGTCAACAACACCAACCGCCGGTTCCTCGACGCCTACAAGGGCGCTGACGGCATCAAGACCGGCTTCACCAATGCCGCAGGCTACAACCTCGTGGCCTCGGCGCAGCGCGGCGATCGCCGGATCATCGCCACCGTCTTCGGCGGCACCTCGACCGCGAACCGCAACGCGCAGGTGATGAAGCTTCTCGACAAGGGGTTCGCCAGCCAGCCGGGACAGGCCGCCCCGGCGCAGGCCCCTGCCCTCGTCGCCGCCGCCCCGGCGCTCAGGCCGACCAGCGGCGCGCATACGATTCGCGTGACCGGCGTGGTCCGGCGCAGCCTGCGTCCGCAGCAGCGTCCCGGCACTGCTGCCGCCGCGCCGGTGCTGGTCGCCACCGCGTCCGGCATCGAGGACGCGCTCGCCGCGGCGCTGCTCGTCTCCTCGTCGCCCTCGGCCACGACCCAGCCCGAGTCCGCCCCCGCCCGTGTCTCCGTGGCGGCCGCCATCGCGCCCGCCGCGCCGGTCACGGAGCTGAGCGACATGGCGCCCGCGACCGCCGAGCTTTTCGCCGAGGCCGGGATCACCCCCGAGACCACGCCGGAGGCGCGCCCAACCGAGATGATCATGACCGCCGCCGCGATCGCGCCGGTCGATGCGTCGCGGATGCAGGCAGTCCCCGAGGTGGTGACCCGCGTCTCGACCTCCGGCGGCAGGCTCTGGGGCATCAATGTCGGTCGCTACAACAGCCGCGGTTCGGCCGAGCGCATCCTAATCCAGACCGCGCTCAACGAGCCGGGCGCGCTCGACGGGGCGCTGCGCCGGGTGACCCAGCGCGCGGGCGGCTATGACGCCAACTTCATGGGCCTCACCAACGAGGCCGCCGATCTCGCCTGTCGCCGCCTGCAGGCGCGCGGCGCGATGTGTTTCATGATCGGGCCGTCCTGAGCCTCCTTCCTCCCGGGCTCGTCACGACCCTATCGGCGCCGCGTTTTCCTCCCGGAACGCGGCGCCGTCTTGTTTTCGGGGCCATGCTTGCGTTTGATGGCCCTCGCCTTGATCCGGAGCCCGCATGACCCGTCTCGCCATCACCCCCCCTGCCCCACCGCGTTTCGCCACCACCGATCCTTCGGTTGAGGTCGGGCTGCACCGGATCTTCTGCGTCGGGCGCAACTATGCCGCCCATGCCCGCGAGATGGGCCATGACGACCGCGAGCCGCCGTTCTTCTTTTCCAAGCCCGCGAGCGCTGCCGTCGCCTCCGGCGCGACGCTCTCCTACCCGCCCGCGACCTCGAACCTGCACCACGAGGCCGAACTGGTCGCGCTGATCGGCACGGGCGGCACCGACATCCCGGTGGAGCAGGCGCTCGACCATGTCTGGGGCTACGCCGCAGGCAACGATCTGACCCGCCGCGACCTGCAGGCCGAGGCCAAGGAGATGCGCCGCCCCTGGGACATGGCCAAGGGCTTCGACGCCTCGGCGATCCTTGGACCGTTCCACCCGGCCTCCGAAGTCGGCCATCCCTCCAAGGGGCGAATCACCGCGCATGTGCAGGGCGAGCTGCGGCAGGAAAGCGACCTGTCGGACATGATCTGGACGGTGCCCGAGATCGTGGCGCACCTGTCGCGGCTGGTGACGCTGTGCCCCGGCGACCTGATCATGACCGGCACCCCAGACGGGGTGGGCTCGGTCGCGCCGGGACAGGACTGCGTCGTGGCGATCGAGGGCCTGGGCGAGGCCCGGTTCCGCTACGCCTGACCGGCGGCCTTCGCTCTCGAGTGCCTTCGATGAGCCTGGCCGCCTCCTGCGGGGCGGGCCAAGGTTCAGAACGCCGCTGCCATCAGCTCGCGCGTATAATCGGTCTTGGGGGCGTCGAAGATCTCCGCCGCCGGACCTGCCTCGACCACGTCGCCGTTCTTCATCACCATGACCTTGTGGCTAAGCGCACGCACGACCTTGAGATCGTGGCTGATGAAGACATAGGCGAGGCCGTATTTGCGCTGCAGGTCGCGCAGCAGATCGACGATTTGCACCTGCACCGTCATGTCGAGCGCCGAGGTCGGCTCGTCGAGCACGATGAGGCGCGGCCGCAGGATCAGGGCGCGGGCGATGGCGATGCGCTGTCGCTGGCCGCCGGAGAACTCGTGCGGGTAACGGTCCATTGCCACGGGGTCGAGCCCGACTTCGCGCATGATCTCGGCCACCATGTCGCGCCGGTCGCGGCCCTTTTCGACACCGTGCACGCCCAGACCCTCCGAGATGATCTGCGATACGGTCATGCGCGGCGAGAGCGATCCGAACGGGTCCTGGAACACGATCTGGATCTCGGAGCGCAGCGGCCGCATCCGGCGCTCGCTCAGTCCCTGGATCTCCCGCCCGTCGAACAGAATGCGTCCTTCCGAGCCGATGAGCCGCGCCATGGCGAGCGCCAGAGTGGTCTTGCCCGAGCCGCTTTCTCCCACCACGCCCACGGTCTCGCCCGCGCGCACCGAGAGCGTCGCGTCGTTGACCGCCTTCACATGGCCCACCGTGCGTTTGAGCAGGCCGCGATGGATCGGAAACCAGATCTTCAGGCCCTTGGTCTCGGCAACGACGGGGGCGGCCTCCGGCACCGGGTCCGGCAGGCCGGTCGATTCGGCTTCGAGCAGCATCCGCGTGTAGCCGTGATGCGGGTTGGCGAAGATCTCGGCGGTCGGCCCCTGCTCGACGATTTCGCCATCCTTCATGACGCAGACCCGGTCGGCGATGCGCCGCACGATGCCGAGATCATGGGTGATGAACAGCATCGACATCGCGCCGTCGCGCTTGAGCTCGGCCAGCAATTCGAGGATCTGCGCCTGGATCGTGACATCGAGCGCGGTCGTCGGCTCGTCGGCGATGAGCAGGTCGGGCCCGTTGGCGAGCGCCATGGCGATCATCACCCTCTGCCGTTGTCCGCCCGAAAGCTGATGCGGATAGGCGCCGAGCCGGCTCTCGGGATCGCGGATGCCGACCCGGGTCAGAAGCTCGATGATGCGGGTCCGCACCGCTGCGCCCCGCAGACCCTGATGTAGCTCGATCGATTCCGACAGCTGCCGCTCCAGCGTGTGCAGCGGGTTGAGCGAGGTCATCGGCTCCTGGAAGATGAAGGAGATGTCGTTGCCGCGCACCCGGCGCAGATCGGCCTCCGGCGCGCCGACCATCTCGCGGCCCTCGTAGCGCACCGACCCCGACAGCTCCGCCGTCTCGCCCAGAAGCTGAACGGTCGAGAGCGCCGTGACCGACTTGCCCGAGCCGCTTTCGCCGACCAGCGCCACGGTTTCGCCGCGCGCCACGGTGAAGGAGACGCCGCGCACCGCCGGGATCAGCGCGCCGTCCTGCCGGAAATTCACCTTCAGGTCGCGCACATCGAGAATCGTGTCGGTCATGAAAAGGTCTTCCTCGGGTCGAAGGCGTCGCGCACCCCCTCGAAGATGAACACCAGAAGCGACAGCATGATCGCGAAGGTGAAGAAGGCGGTGAAGCCGAGCCATGGCGCCTGCAGGTTCTGCTTGGCCTGAAGCGTCAACTCACCAAGCGAGGGCGCCGATGACGGCAGGCCGAAGCCGAGGAAGTCCAAGCTCGCCAGCGTACCGATCGCGCCGGTGACGAGAAAGGGCAGCATCGTGACCGTCGCCACCATGGCGTTGGGCAGCATGTGGCGGAACATGATCTTGCTGTCCGACACGCCGAGCGCGCGCGCCGCGCGAATATATTCGAAGTTGCGCGCGCGCAGGAATTCCGCCCGCACCACGCCGACGAGAGCGGGCCAGCCGAACAGCACCGTGAGGAAGACCAGAAGCCAGAAACTTCGTCCCAATATCGCGAAGACGATGATGATCACGTAAAGCGAAGGCGTGCCGGTCCAGATCTCGATGAAGCGTTGGAAGATCAGGTCGGTCCAGCCGCCGAAATAGCCCTGCACCGCGCCTGCAACGATGCCGATGAGCGACGAAGCCAGCGTCACCAGAATCGCGAAGACGATCGACAGGCGAAAGCCATAGATGACGCGGGCGACGACGTCGCGCTTGGTGTCGTCTGTGCCGAGCCAGTTGGTTTCGGAGGGCGGCGCGGGGGCGACGCCGGGCACGTCGACGATGGTGTCGTAAGCATAGGGGATCGGCGGCCAGATCAGCCAGCCCTTCTCGAACTCCGACATGTCATTGGCCACGAGCGGCAGCGTCTCGCCCGCCTCGGCCGCCGCCATGATCTCGCGCGGGGCATCGAAGCAGTCGGTGAGCCCGCCGGTGGCGATCAGACACTGCACCTCGGGGTCCGAATAGGCGGCTTCGGTCGGGAAATCGCCGCCGAAATCCTGTTCGGAATAGAAGCTCACGATCGGGCTGCGGATCTCGCCGCGATAGCTCACGAGAAGCGGTCGGTCATTGGCCAGAAGCTCCGCGAAGAGGCTCAGTCCGAACAGGATCGAGAAGATCACGAGCGACCAGAGCGCCCGGCCGTTGCGCTTGAAATTGCGCCAGCGGCGCGCGTTGAGCGGCGACAGCGCCATTCAGCCTCTCCGTTCGAAGTCGATGCGCGGATCGATCAGCACATATGTGAGGTCGGTCACGATGCCGACGATCAGTCCCAGCAGCGAAAAGGCGAAGAGCGTGCCGAACACCACCGGGTAGTCGCGCGCCACCGCCGCCTCGAACCCGAGACGCCCCAGCCCGTCGAGCGAGAACAGCGTCTCGATGATCAGGCTGCCGCCGAAGAACACGCCGATGAACAGCGCCGGAAAACCCGAGATCACGATCAGCATCGCATTGCGGAACACGTGGCCGTAGAGCACGCGGCGTTCAGGCAGGCCCTTGGCCCGCGCAGTCATCACATACTGCTTCTTGATCTCGTCGAGGAACGAGTTCTTGGTCAGCAGCGTCAGCGTGGCGAAGGCCGAGATGGTCGAGGCCAGTACGGGCAGCGCGATGTGCCAGAAATAGTCGAGCAACTTGCCGATCAGCGACAGGCTTTCCCAATTGTCCGAAGTGAGCCCGCGCAATGGGAAGATGCGCCAGTATGAGCCGCCCGCGAAGAGCACGATCAAGAGGATCGCGAAGAGAAAGCCCGGGATCGCGTAGCCGACGATGATCGCGCCGGAGGTCCATGTGTCGAAGGACGAGCCGTCGCGCACCGCCTTGCGGATGCCCAGAGGGATCGAGATCAGGTAGGCCAAGAGCGTCGACCACAGCCCCAGCGTGATCGAGACCGGCATCTTTTCGAGCACAAGGTCGATCACCGAAATCGAGCGGAAGTAGCTCTCCCCGAAATCGAAGCGCATGTAGTTCCACATCATGGAGAGGAACCGCTCGAGCGGGGGCTTGTCGAAGCCGAACTCGCGCTCGAGCTCGGCGATGAACTCGGGCGGCAGGCCCCGCGCCCCGATATAGTCGCTGTCGCCGCCCTGGCTCACCTCGCTGCCGCCGCCGGCAAAGCTCTCGAACACGTCTCCACCACCCTCCATCTGGGCGATGATCTGCTCGATCGGGCCACCGGGCACGAACTGCACGAGGGCGAAGTTGATAATCATGATCCCGAGCAGGGTCGGAATCACGAGCAGCAGTCGTCTGAGGATATAGGCGCCCATGCGGTCGGAAGCTCTCCCTTATCGCAGCGCGCCGGCGGCGCGCAGCTTGTCTGCGGCTTCGGCGTCGTACCACCAGAAATCCATCTCGCCCAGAGCGAGCGGCGGGATGGTCTCGGGATGGCGGTACTGGTCGTAATAGGCGACGGTGTGGATGTCCTTGTACCATTGCGGCACCCAGATCATCTCGGCGCGCAGCACCCGATCGAGCGCATGTGTCGCGGTGGTCAGATCCTCGAACGAACTTGCGTCGATCACCGTCTTTATCAACCGGTCCACCGCCGCGCTGCGCAGCCGCATCAGGTTGCGCGAGCTGTCGTCGGCGGTCTTGGAGGCGTACCACTGCTCAAGCTCGATGCCCGGCTCGAACCCCATGCCAAAGGTGTGGTTCACGAGGTCGAACTGGCCCGAACGGGTGCGCTCCACGTATTGCGAGGTGTCGACCCGCTCCAGCACGCCCTTCACGCCGAGCCGCGTGAGGTTCTCGATGAAGGGGTTCACGACGCGGTCGAATTGCGGGCTGACCTGCAGGAACACCAGTTCGAGCACCTCGCCGTCCTTTTCGCGCAGGCCGTTCGCGCCGATGGTCCAGCCCGCCTCCTCGAGAAGCTGCCCGGCGCGGCGGTAGGTGCCCCTGTCGGGGGTGTTGGCGGCCGCGTCGAGCACGGGCGCGCGGCGCACCTCGTCGGTCAGGATGCTCTCGGGCAGCAGCCCCTCATCCACCAGCGGCGCGAGAATCGCGCGTTCGCCCTCAGACGGCGTGCCGGTCGCTTCGAGATCGGAGTTCTCCCAGAAGCTGTCGACCCGCTCATAGAGCCCGTAGAACAGCGACTCGTTGGACCATTCGAAGTTGAACATCATGCCGATGGCTTCGCGGACACGGGGGTCCTGCCAAGTCGGATCGTCGAGGTTGAAGACGAAGGCCTGCGCCCCGGCGATGGTGCCGTCGGCGATCTCCTCGGTCTTGACCCAGCCCTTCTGGATCGCCGGAAAGTCGTAGCCCGTGGCCCAGTCCTTGGACGAGTTCTCGACCCGGAAGGTGTATTCGCCCGACTTGAACCCCTCGAAGGCGGCGGCACTGTCGGCGAAATACTCGATCCGGATGGTGTCGAAATTGTTGCGCCCGATGTTGAACGGATGCTCGGCGCCCCAGAAGTTCTCGTTGCGGCCATAGACGATGCGCCGATTGATGTCGAAGCTCTTCATCTCGTAGGGGCCGGTGCCGAGGAACGGCTCTTGCGTGCTTTCGTCTATGCGCGCGCCGGTCTGTTCGAACCACTCCTTCGAAAAGGCCACCGTGCCGCCGGCAAAGCCGATCACGTCGCGGCGCGGCGCCTCATCGGCGAAGGTGAACTTGATCCGGTGCGGCCCTAGCACCTCGACGCTTTCGAGAAAGCCCTCGACCACGTTGCGATATTCGAGAATGCCCTGTTCGAGGAACAGCTCGTTGGTGAATTTCAGATCCTCGGCGGTCATCGGCGTGCCGTCGGCAAAGGTCACGTCGTCGCGCAGGTTGAAGATGACCCAGTCACGGCTTTCGGGATATTCGAGCGTGGTACAGAGATAGCAATACGTGCCGTAGGGATCGTCGGCCACGGAGGTCATGATCCGCTCGTGCGGAAGCGAGTTGAGCGCGGCGGCGACGCCTTGGCGCGAATAGGAATTGAAGCTGTCGAAGGTGCCCATCGCCCATTCGCTGATCTCGCCGCCCTTGGGGGCATCGGGGTTGACGTAGTCGAGATGGGTGATGTCGGGGCCGTATTTCAGATCGCCGAAATTGGTGTAGCCGTGGCTGACGATGACACCTTCCTCGCCCGGCGCCTCGCCTGCCCCGCCCGTCTGCTGCGGCAGGGCGACTTGCGGCAGGATCACGCGCGGGCCCTCCTGCGCCCCGGCGGGCTGCGCCGCGAACAGCGCGGCCATGGCCAGCGCGGAGCCGGTGGTCCACAGGCGCGGGTCGAAGCGGGCGCGGGTCCGCGGGACGGCTTGAAGGGGACGGCGGGTCTGCATCTTGCGCTCCTCATGACGAAACGGCCTCGTCGGGCGAGGCTAGCGGGGCAAGCGCCTGACGTTCAAGGCGAGATTGCGTGAGCGGCGCGTGTCCGCCGTGTCGCGGGCGGGGGGTCGGAACGCGAAAAGAGCCGCCCTTTCGGAGCGGCCCCTTCGACAGCGGCGACGATCGCGCGGGATCAGCCGCCGATGGTCGCGAGATAGGCGATCAGGTTGGCCCGGTCCTCGGCGTCCTTGAGACCGTTATAGGTCATCTTGGTGCCCGGCGCGTAATCGCGCGGCGCGGCGAGGAAACCGTCGAGGTTCTCGGGCGACCAGACATCGGCCACGGCCTTGAGCGCGCCCGAATAGCTGTAGCCCGGATAGGCGCCGACTTCGCGATCGACCACGCCATGCAGCGAGGGGCCGGTGCCGTTCACGCCCTCTTCGAGCGCGTGGCAGGAGCGGCAGTTGCGCCACACACCTTCGCCGGCCCCGGCGTCGGCAGAGGCGTAGATCTCCTCGAAGGGCACGGCCTCCTCTTGGGCGCCGCCGCCCTCGCCGCCCTCTTCGACCGGGATGGAATAGGCCTGGGCGACTTCGCCATGACCGCCGCCGCCGCTATAGATGATGTCGGCGGCCCAGCCACCAAGGAGGAAGACCAGCAGCGTGCCGCAAAGGCCGCCAACGACCTTGGTCAGGGTCATCGTGTCGAACATGTCGCGTTCCATTCCGTTCGGCGTTTCGGGGGTATGTATCCGCTTCCCGCGCAATGTTGCAAGGTATAGTCCCGCGACGAATTGCCCTTATGGGGACGCCTGTTCAGGGGAGGATCTGCCGTGGCCGGTCGCATCGCATTTCAGGGGGAACTCGGCGCCTACGGGCATCAGGCCTGCGCCGAGGCGCGGCCCGACATGGAGCCGCTGCCCTGCACCACCTTCGAGGACGCGATCGAGGCCGTGCGCAAGGGCGCCGCGGATCTCGGCATGATCGCGGTCGAGAACTCGACCTATGGCCGGGTCGCCGATGTGCATCACCTTCTTCCCGAAAGCGGGCTGCACATCATCGACGAGGCTTTCGTGCGGGTGCATATCAACCTGCTCGGGGTCCGGGGCGCACGGCTGAACCAGATCGAGACCGCGACCAGCCACACCGTGCTTCTGGGCCAGTGCCGGGGCTTTCTGCGCGAGCATTCGATCACGCCGCATACCGGCGCCGATACCGCCGGATCGGCCCGCGCCATCGCCGAGCTGAACGACCCGCGCCACGCCGCGCTGGCCTCCGAGATCGCGGCCGAGATCTACGGGCTCGACGTGCTGGCGCGCCACATCGAGGATCACGCGCGCAACACCACGCGGTTTCTGGTCATGTCGCGCGAGCCCGACCTCAAGCGGCGGGGCAAAGCGGGGATGATGACCAGCTTCATGTTCCGGGTGCGCAACATCCCGGCCGCGCTCTACAAGGCGATGGGCGGCTTTGCCACCAACGGCGTCAACATGACCAAGCTCGAAAGCTATATGGTCGGCGGCCAGTTCACCGCGACGCAGTTCTATGCCGAGATCGAGGGCCATCCCGACGACCGCAACGTCCAGCTCGCCTTCGACGAACTGGACTATTTTACTGACAGCATCCGGCTGATGGGCGTGTTTCCGACCGCGCCGCGCCGACACGAGCAGGTGCCGCGCGGCTGAGGCATCAACCCGCGCGCCGCGCCCAGCGCGCCTCGATTTCACGGGCATAGCCCTCGAGCCGCCCCGAAAGACGGGTTTCGAGCGAACTGCGCGCCAGCTTGAGCGACTGCAGCACCAGCCGCCCGGGCATCGTGCGCGGCTCGAGCCGGACCGACAGGCCGAGATGGCTGCCGCCATTGCCGTCGGATTCGGCCTCGACCCGCACGATGATCCCCACGCCCGAGCTTTCACCCTGCACCGTGTAGTCCTGCGGCGCGTCGAAAGAGATGACGCGCGCGGCGATGTCACGCTCGCGGCCCATCAGCGGAACCGAAGCGTTCCAGCTGCGGCCCAGCGGCGCGGGACCGCCCTCCTTGCGCAGCTCGACGCCGCGCCGCAGTGCCTGCCGCTCGAAGGCGGTGAAATCGCTGGCCTGCTCGAAGACGAAGTCCCGCGGTGCGGCGACGGCCTTTTTCGACGTGAGTTCCATGACGCTGCCTCGATCTGCCTCGCCGGGCGCCTGTTCGCCCGGCGGCCCGGTTCTCGCGTCAATCGAGCCGCCCCGCAAGCCAGTTCCACATCAGATGCCGGGCAATGGAGCCCTTGAGCGGCGCGCGGATCTGCGCGTCCTCGCCTGCGAAGATCCGCGCCAGCCGCTGCCGCGACACCCAATGCGCCGCCGCGATCTCGACGGGATCGGGCCGCAGGACCGGGCGCTCGGACCCCGACACCTCGCCTTGGCAGCCGATCATCAGCGAAGCCGGAAAGGGCCATGGCTGGCTCGCCACGTAGCGCACCGACCCGACCGTGACGCCCACTTCCTCGAGCACCTCGCGGCGCACCGCCGCCTCGACCGTCTCGCCCGGTTCGACGAACCCCGCCAGCACCGAATGCATGGCCTCGGGCCAGGCGGGGGCGCGGCCCAGAAGCACCGCGTCGCCATGCGTCACCAGCATGATCACCACCGGGTCGGTGCGCGGGAAATGCGGCGTGCCGCAGGCCGGGCAATCGCGCCGCCAGCCCGCCTGTGCCAGGACGCTCGGGCCGCCGCAGCGCGCGCAGAAGCGGTGCGAGTCGTGCCAGTTCAGCACCGCGCGCGCCATCGCCGCCAGCTCCGCATCGCGCGGGTCCAGCGTTGCCATGGTGCCGCGCAGTTCGGCGAAACCAGCCTGTCCGAGACAGGGATGGACCACGGCTTCGGCCGGGTCGGCCGCCTCCGGCGCGCCGGGCCAATCGGCGATCGGCCGCGCGAGGATCGCCGCCCCCGCCGAGTCGCGCCCCAGCAGCACCGCCGCCTCCGGCGCGCCGTCGAACAGCGCATGATCCGGCGGCAGGCCCGTGAGCCGCCCTTCCTCCAGCAGCACCCGCCCCCGCCACAGGGGCAGGACCCTTGTGCCAGGCTGCGCCACAAGCGCCGCCACGGCGCGCGAATCACCGCGGATCTCGGCCGCGCGATCGAGCCCGCCGCCGCCGAAGATGATGTCGTCCAGCGGCCCCATGCCTATCCTTTCGCGCGTGTGACCGCAGTGACGCTGCGGCGTTCGCCACAGTGCGCAACGTCGCGCCGTTGTAAAGCTGTCCAGCCGCGCCGCCGCCACCCTAGGTTGCCGAAAGCTCCGCGGGCCGACCGTTGGACGGGGTTCGGAGGATATGGAGCATGCGGACCGAGGGGGTATGGCGGTGAGGGATGGCAGCGAGTCGATCGCGCTCAGGCTGTTATGCACCACGGATCTGCACGGGCATGTGCTGCCTTGGGACTACCTCGCCGGTCGCCGCGATCCGCGCATCGGCCTGTCGCGCCTCGTGCCGCTGATCCGGGCGCATCGGCTTCGCCAGCCCAATGTTATGCTGTTCGACAATGGCGATTTTCTTCAGGGCAATCCGATGACGGATGCCGAAACCGAACGGCTCGCACAGGGAGGGCCCGGGCCGCATGCCGTGGTGGCGGCGATGAACGCGCTGGATTACGACGCGGGCACGTTGGGCAACCACGAGTTCAATCAGGGCCTTCCGGTGCTGCGGCGGGTGCTGCGCGGCTTTGGCCACCCCCTCACCTCCTCGAACCTCACGCTCGCGCCTGGGTCCGGTGCGCCGCTGGTGCCGCCCGGCCTGTTGCTGCGCAGGCGGCTGACGCGGCGCGATGGTCGGCAGGCGCTCTTGCGGATCGGCGTCATCGGGGTCGCCCCCCCGCAAACCGCCGAATGGGACAGGCTCCGGCTCGGCGGTCAGCTTCTGGCCGAGGACATGGTGCTCGCGGCGCGGCGGCAGGCGGCGGAGCTGCGCACGCGCGGGGCCGACATCGTCGTGCTTCTGGCCCATAGCGGCCCCGGTGTGGCCCGGCCCCAGCAGGGCGCGGAGAACGCGGGGCGCGCGCTCGCCGCACTGGCGGACATCGACGCGCTGTTCCTCGGGCATACGCACAGCCTGCTGCCCGACCCGCAGCGCGCCGGAAGCGAGCCCGCGTTCGCGCGTCCGACGGCGCAGGCCGGACGCTTCGGCAGTCATCTGGGGGTGATCGACCTCGACCTGTGGCGCGCCGCGCCCGGCGCGCCGTGGCACAGCCGGGGCGCGGGCCGGATCGAGGCACCGACCGCGCGCGGCTGCGACGCCGCCACGGCCCTGCCGGTGCGACGCGCGCATCGCGCGGCGCTGGCGGCGCTGCGTCGGCCCGTCGGCCACAGCACCTTGCCGATCGACAGCCATTTCGCCCTGGTGGCTCCCGACCGTTCCCTGCAGCTCGCTGCCGATGCGCTGCGGGCGGCGGCGCAGCGGATGCTCAAGGGGCGCGCGGAGGCGGCGCTGCCGCTGCTGGTTGCCGTCAGGCCGTTTTGCACCGGGGGCCATGGCGGCGCCGGGCACTACCTGTCCCTTCCCGCGGGCATGCTGACCGAGCGCCACCTGCAGGCGCTGCATCCGCATCCCGACCGGCTGTGCCTGACGGTGGTGGACCGCGCGGCGCTGCTCGACTGGCTTGAACGCGGCGCGGCGCTGTTCTGCCGGGTGCTGCCCGGTCGCCGCGATCAGCCGCTGATCGATCCTTCGCGCCCGCCCTACGGGTTCGAGGTGATCGACGGGCTCGGCTGGCGCATCGATCCCAGCCGCCCCGCCGGGCAAGGGCGGGTCGGCGATCTGCGCCACGAGGGCCGTCCCGTCGGGCCGGCCGACCGCTTCGTCATCGCCATGACCAGCCATCATCTGGGGGGCGACGGACCGCTGCCGCGGCGGCTTCGGGCGGGCCAGCTGCCGATCGAGGGGCCGCTTCTGCGCGAGGCGCTGCGCGCGCATCTGGTCACCGGCCCGGTAACGCCCCGGCCCCGGCCCTCGTGGCGCTTTGCCGCCCTGCCCGGCACCGCCGCGTGGTTCGACGCGCCGCCGGAGGCCCGCAAGGCCGCCGCAGGGGTCGCCTCGCGGCAGATCACACCGGTCGGCCCCGCCGATGACGGCTACCACCGGTTCCAGTTGCGATTCGGCCCGGAGGGTGTGGCCCATCCCATCGACTCGGGGCCGAGGCTTGGCTATGGCGGTCCCGCCAGAACAAGGACGCCCCGATGCCCCGCCGCTATGACGCCGTGATCTTCGACCTCGACGGCACGCTGGTCGACACCGAAACCCTGTGCAACGCCGAGGCGCTGGAGGCCCTCCGCGTGCAGGGCATCGAGATCGATCCCGGCTTTTTCGAAAGCCTCGCGGGCGTGCATGACGCGCGCCGGATCGAGCTGATCCGCGACCACATCGACCAACCGCTCGACGCCGAACGTTTCCTCGAGGACTGGGATGCGCGGGTCGATGCGCGCCTCGCGCCGGGGCTGTCGCTCAAGACCGGGGCCGAGGCGTTGATCGCGCAGATCGCCGGGCTCGGCCTGCCAATGGCGATCGCCACCTCGTCGCGCCGCGCACCGGGGCTGAGCAAGATCCGCGCGGCGGGTCTCGACGCGCATGTCGACACCATCGTCACGGTGGACGACATCGAGAACGCCAAGCCTGCCCCCGACGCCTATCTTGAAGCCGCCCGACGACTCGGCGCCGACCCCGCCCGTTGCATCGTCTTCGAAGACAGCGACACCGGCGCCGAGGCTGGAAAGGCCGCCGGCATGGTGGTCGTGCAGGTGCCCGAAACCTCCGGCACCAAGGGATCGCACGCCACCCACCTCGTCCAGGGGCTGATCGAGGGCGCGCGCGCCGCCGGTCTCCTGCCGCTGCCGGCGTGACCGGTCGGGCTTGCGTCCCGGCGCGGCCTTGCCTATATCGCTTTTCGAGAGGTTGGCGCGGGCGAGCGCCTCGCCAACCCGGTCAGGTCCGGAAGGAAGCAGCCGTAACGAGCCCCGCTTGGGTCGTTGTCCAGCCTCTCACCTACCCACCCGCACCACGGAGGACATCATGCAGATTGTGATCGCCCTCCGGGCCGGGGCCGCCTGAGCCGCCCCTTGCCCGACGCGACGCCGCCCGCCTTCGCGGGCCCGTGTTCTTTCGTGACGGGACCATTCCAGTGACAGACCTCTCGCTTTCCGACCTCGGCTGGTCGGATCATTTCGCACGCCAGCTCGAACAGGGCGACGCGCCCGCGCGCATCGCGGAAATCCATCGCACGATCCTCGTGGCGCTGACCCCCAACGGGCCTGTCAAGATCGGCGCGCCCTCGGGCGCGGGCTCCTTTGCCGTGGGCGATTGGGTCGGCATGCGCGACGGGCAGGCGCGGATGCGCCTCGCGCCGCGCAGCCAGATCGCCCGCAAGGCCGCAGGCCATACCGTCTCGCGCCAGCTCGTCGCTGCCAATGTCGACAGCCTCGGCATCGTCACCAGCTGCAACGACGACTTCAACCCGGCGCGGCTCGAGCGCTACGTCGCGCTCGCCATGGCGGGAGATTGCCTGCCGCTGGTGATCGTGACCAAGGCCGACCTCGTGGACGACGTGGAGCCCTATCTCGTGCAGGCGCGCGCGATCTCGCCGCAGGTCGTGGCGATGGCGCTCAACGCGCGCGATCTGGCCGATGCCTCGCGGCTCGAACCATGGTGCGGGCCGGGACGGACGCTGGCACTGGTCGGCTCCTCCGGCGTCGGCAAGACGACACTTCAGAACGCGCTCACCGGCGGGGCCGGGGCCACGGCGGGCGTGCGCGCCGACGACGCCAAGGGGCGGCACACCACGACCTTCCGGGCGCTGCGACGCTGCGGCGCGGGGGGCTGGCTGATCGACACGCCGGGAATGCGCGAGTTGCAACTCACCGACACGGCCGAGGGCATCGAGGAGCTGTTCGACGACGTGACGGCGCTGGTGAGCGAATGCCGCTTCACCGATTGCGCCCATGAGACCGAGCCCGGCTGCGCGGTGCGCGCCGCCGTCGATGCGGGTGATCTCGACCCCGAGCGCCTCGCGCGCTGGCGCAAGTTGGAGGCCGAGGACCGCCACAACAGCGAAAGCCTCGCCGAAGGCCGGGCGCGCGGCAAATCCTTCACCAAGCACGTCAAATCGACCCAGCGTGGGGCGCGCCGCCGCAAGGGCGGTTGACGCCCCGCCTCCTGCCGGGCCTGATGGCCTTCGCAGGAGGGTGCATGGACGAGACCGAAGGCGACCGCGAGATCGACCGCAAGACGCGATGGGCCGAGGACCGCACCGACTGGGCCGAGGATCGGACGCTTCTGGCCAACGAGCGGACCTTCGCGGGCTGGATGCGCACCGGCATGGCGGCGCTCGCGGTGGCGATCGGCCTCAAGGCGGTGTTCGGCGATTTCTCTCCAATCTGGATGGCCAAGGCCGTCGCCACGATCTTCATCGTCATCGCGGTGCTGATCTTTGCCGCCGCCGCGCGCGAGACACGCCGCGCGCAGCGGCGGATCTCCAGCCATGTGGCCGAGGCGCAGGGGGCGCGGCGAATGCTGATCCTCGCGGTGCTGCTGTCGCTCGGCGCGATTGCCACGGGCGCGATCCTGTGGCTGCTCTGAGCCGCCCCGAGGTGGACCTCCGCGCCCTCAGCGCCTAGTTTGGTCCGGTCCCGATCTCCGGAGCCAAACGCATGTCAGACGCCCCCGCCTATCAGGTTCTCGCCCGGAAATACCGGCCCGAAACCTTCGCCGATCTCGTCGGGCAGGACGCGATGGTGCGCACGCTCAAGAACGCCTTTGCCGCAAACCGCATCGCGCAGGCCTTCATCATGACCGGCATCCGCGGCACCGGTAAGACGACGACGGCGCGTATCATCGCCAAGGGCATGAATTGCATCGGTCCCGACGGCAATGGCGGCCCCACGACCGAACCCTGCGGCCAATGCGAGCATTGCGTGGCGATCATGGAAGGCCGTCATGTCGACGTGATGGAGATGGACGCGGCCTCGAACACCGGCGTCGCCAACATCCGCGAGATCATCGATAGCGTGCATTACCGGGCGGCCTCGGCGCGCTACAAGGTCTATATCATCGACGAGGTGCACATGCTGTCGACGGGGGCGTTCAACGCGCTCCTCAAGACACTGGAAGAGCCGCCCGAGCATGTGAAGTTCATCTTCGCCACCACCGAGATCCGCAAGGTGCCGGTGACGGTGCTGTCGCGCTGCCAGCGTTTCGATCTGCGCCGGATCGAGCCCGAGGTGATGATCGGCCTGCTGCGCCGCATCGCCACCGCCGAGGACGCCGAAATCGCCGACGACGCTCTGGCACTGATCACCCGCGCTGCCGAAGGGTCGGCCCGCGACGCGACCTCGCTTCTGGATCAGGCGATCAGCCATGGTGCGGGCGAGACCACGGCGGAGCAGATCCGTGCGATGCTGGGGCTGGCCGACCGGGGCCGGGTGCTCGATCTGTTCGACATGGTATTGAGGGGCGACGCGGCGGGCGCGCTGACCGAGCTTTCGGCGCAATACGCCGAAGGGGCCGACCCGATGGCGGTGCTGCGCGATCTCGCGGAGATCGCCCATTGGGTCTCGGTCATCAAGATCACGCCCGAGGCCGCCGACGACCCCACCGTCGGCCCCGACGAGCGGGCGCGCGGGGCGCAGATGGCCGAGGCGCTGCCGATGCGGGTGCTGACAAGGCTGTGGCAGATGCTCCTGAAGGCGCTCGAAGAGGTGGCGCACGCCCCCAACGCGATGATGGCCGCCGAGATGGCGGTGATCCGGCTTACCCATGTGGCGGACCTGCCCTCGCCCGAGGAACTGGTGCGCAAGCTGCAGGACGCACCGCCTCCCCCGCCCCCCTCGGGCGGCGGCGGCGGCGGCGCGCGGCCCCCGCAGGGCGGCGAGATGCAGGCGCGCGGCGCCCCTGCCCCGACCCATGCCGGCCCCTCGGGTCCTTCGGCGCGCGGCTCGGCCCAGCCCGCCATGGCCGTCGCCACCGAGAGCGCCTTGGCGCGCTATGCCCGCTTCGAGGACGTGGTGGAGCTGATCCGGCATCACCGCGACGTGCAGATGCTGATCGAGGTCGAGACCACGCTCAGGCTCGTGCGCTACAGCCCCGGCCGGATCGAGTTCGAACCGACCGGGGATGCGCGTCCGGACATGGCGCAGCGGCTGGGTCAGAAGCTTCAGGCCTGGACCGGGGCGCGCTGGGCGATGAGCGTGGTCAGCGAGGGCGGCGCGCCGACCGTGGCCGAGACGCGCGACGCGGCGACGCTGGCGCTCAGGCAGGAGGCCGAGGCGCATCCGCTAGTGCGCGCGGTCTTCGCGGCCTTTCCGAAGGCCAAGATCACCGAGATCCGCACCGAGGCCGAGCGCGCGCAGCATGCGGCCGAAGAGGCGCTGCAGGAGGTCGAGGACGAATGGGACCCCTTCGAGGAGGAGTGAGCCCAATCGCCGCGCCGCCCTTGTGACGCGGCCCCCGCGACCGTATCTCTGGGCCAATGCATTCGAGGAGATCAGCGATGTTCAAGGGGCTTGGTGGCCTGGGCGACATGTCCAAGATGATGAAGGCCGCGCAGGAGATGCAAGGCAAGATGGCGCAGATCCAGGAGGATCTCGAAACCATCACCGTGACCGGCGAGAGCGGCGCGGGGCTGGTCAAGGCCACGGCGACGGCCAAGGGCGAACTCACGGGCCTCGACATCGACCCGTCGATCTTCGTGGCCTCCGAAAAGGAGGTGGTCGAGGACCTGATCCTCGCCGCGATCAAGGACGCGCAGTCGCGCGCGACCGAGCGCGCGCAGGCGGAAATGAAGAAGATCACCGAAGAGCTCGGCCTGCCCGCCGGCATGAACCTGCCGTTCTGAGGTCCGCTCTGCTCCATCGCACTTCAGATACCGGGCCCTGCTCCGGTGGCCCGCGAAAGGCCCGAACATGAGCGAGGACCGCGAGGCCATCGACCGGCTGATCGAGTTGATGTCGCGGCTGCCGGGGCTCGGGCCGCGCTCGGCCCGGCGTGCCGTGCTGCATCTCGTGAAGAAGCGCGGCACGCTTCTCGCGCCGCTGGCCGAGACGATGACCGAGGTGGGCGCGACCGCGCGCGAATGCCTCAACTGCGGCAATGTCGGCACCGGCGACGTCTGCGGCATCTGTGCGGATGAGCGCCGCGCGACGGGGCAGATCTGCGTGGTCGAGGACGTGGCCGATCTCTGGGCGATGGAGCGTTCGGGCGTGTTCAAGGGCCGCTACCACGTGCTCGGCGGCACGCTCTCGGCGCTCGACGCCGTGGGGCCGGAGGAGTTGCGCATCCCGCGGCTGATGGACCGGGTGAAATCCGAAGCCGTATCGGAGGTGATCCTGGCGCTCGGGGCCACGATCGACGGCCAGACCACGGCGCATTATATCTCGGACCAGTTGCCGGACGTCTCGGTAACCTCGCTGGCCCAAGGCGTCCCGGTGGGCGGTGAGCTCGACTATCTCGACGACGGCACGATCAGCGCGGCGCTCAGGGCCCGGCGCAGCCTCTGACCCCTTGCGGCGCAATCGAAAGACATTCTATTCCCCTCACCAAGCGAGGACCACCTCCGCCCCATCGCGGGCCTGACAGGCCGGGACGACCCGGTGAACATGGCACGGCGGAGGCTCCATGCGCACGAAATCCGATCGTATCCGGCAGGCTGTCAGCTTCGAATTGATCGGGCTGGCCACGGTCACACCTCTGGGATCGTGGATCTACGGGTTCCCGCTGCTCGACATAGGCGCGATCAGCGTGATCTCGTCGCTGGTGGCGACCTGCTGGAACTACGTGTTCAATTTCATCTTCGACCATGCGCTGCGGTACTGGCGCGGCACCACCGCCAAGACGCTGCCGCTGCGTGCGCTGCATGCCACGGCCTTCGAACTGGGACTGCTGCTGATCCTGCTGCCCATCTTCTCGTGGTGGCTCGATCTGGGCTACGTGGAGGCCTTCCTGATCCAGCTGAGCTTCGCGCTGTTCTACCTCGTCTACACGATCGTCTTCACCTGGGTCTATGACCGGGTGTTCCCCGATCCGAGCGCCCGGGCCGCCGCCTGAGCGGGACGCCCGATGTGGCGTCGGGGCGCGGGGCGCCCCATGCGGCGCCGGGGGCGCATGACCCCCGGCGCGGCGCGGATCAGTTGTCTTCTTCGTCCTCGTCGTCGCCCTTGCCCGGCAGGTTGAAGAAGCTGTCGGCGTCCTTGACGTCGCGCTTGTCCTCTTTTTCCTCCTCTTCCTCGGCGGCGTTGCTCTCGGAGAGCGAGAAGCTCTCGAGGCCCGACATCGAGGAGGGCATCTTGGGCTCAGGCGACATGCCGAGGCTCTGCTCGGTCGAGACCAGCTTGCGGCGCTCGTCGTCGCTCATCGCCGAGCCGTCGCGCAGACGCTTGGCGTTGGCCTGCTGCACCGCCGCATCCAGCTCGGACTGGCGGCACAGGCCCAGCGCCACGGGATCGATCGGGTCGATGTTGCCGATGTTCCAATGGGTGCGTTCGCGGATCGCCTGAATCGTCGGCTTGGTGGTGCCGACGAGCTTGGAGACCTGACCGTCGCTGAGCTCGGGGTGGAACTTCACCAGCCACAGGATCGAGGCGGGTCGGTCCTGACGCTTAGACAGCGGCGTGTAGCGCGGACCCCGGCGCTTTTCCTCGCCGACGGCCGATGCGTTGAACTTGAGCTTGAGCTTGTGCAGCGGGCTCTTCTCGGCCTTGTCGATCTCGTCCTGCGTCAGCTGGTTGTTGGCGACGGGGTCGAACCCCTTGACGCCAGCGGCCACGTCGCCATCGGCGATGCCCTGCACCTCGAGCTCGTGCAGCCCGCAGAAATCGCCGATCTGCTTGAAGCTGATCGTCGTGTTGTCCACCAGCCAGACGGCGGTGGCCTTGGCCATGAGCGGTTTGTCAGCCATGTGAACACCCTTTCGAAAACACGTCTTCCCCCTGCCCCGGCGCGGGGCGGACCGCGCTTGCGATCCATGTTTCCATTTTCGGGGAACTCACCGGGCTATATAGGGGTCGGACTGGCAGGAGGAAAGACATAAATGACCCTTGCGGCAAGAGCCTTCGCGGTGCTGGCGCTGTTCGCCTCGCCCTTGCGGGCCGAGACGACCGGTGAATTCGACTACTACGTGCTGGCCTTGAGCTGGTCGCCCGGCTGGTGCGCCCGCGAGGGCGCGGCGCGCGATTCGGAACAATGCGACACGGATCGCGACCTCGGCTGGGTGCTGCACGGGCTCTGGCCGCAATACGAGGATGGCTGGCCCGATTACTGCGCCACGCCCGAGGCCCCGCCGTCGCGCGCCCGCACCGGCGCGATGGCCGACATCATGGGCACTTCCGGCTCCGCTTGGCACCAGTGGAAGAAGCATGGCACCTGCTCGGGCCTGTCCGCGGACGCCTATTACGAAACCGCGCGCGACGCCTATGCGCGCATCACCCGCCCCGAGGAGTTTCGCAGGCTCGACCGGGAGATCACCCTGCCCACCTCGCTGGTCGAAGAGGCATTCCTGCGCGACAACCCGGACCTCGCGGCGGACGGTCTCACCGTCACCTGCCGGGACGGCATGGTGCAGGAGGTGCGGATCTGCCTGACCCGCGATCTCGAGCCGCGCGACTGCGGGCGCGACGTGATCCGCGATTGCCGCCTGAACGACGCGCTGATGCCCCCGATCCGCTAGCGCACGCGCTCAGGGCGCGCCCAGCATGTCGAAGAAGGCGATAGTGGCCGCGACCATCTCGTCGAGCCGCTCGGACCCCTCATAGGCGTCGAAGCTGTGGTCCATGTCGCGCAGCCACAGCTCCTCGCGCCCCTCATGGGCCGCGAGGAGCATTTCGGCCTGTGCGGGATCGACGGTGGCGTCGGCGGTGCCCTGCGCCACGAAGAGCGGGCCGTCGTAACGCGACAGCTCGGCGACGGGATCGGACTCGATGACGCCTTCGAAGAAGGGTTGCCCGAGTGTCACCTCCGCGCCCCAAGGCAGGGCGACACGGGTCGGCGTCTCGGACATCACCCCCGCCGCCAGCATCTCGGGGCCGAACAGCGTGGCGAAGGTGATCTGCGGGTCGGCCACGGCGGCCCAGAGCGCCATTGCCTCGACCGGCGCGCCGCGCCCGGCGAGGGTGGCGGCGACGAGACCGCCCTGGCTCCAGCCGATGAGATAGAGCGGCCCGGCCGTGCGCTCGTGGCCCGCCAGCCAGTCGAGCGCCGCACCCGCATCGGCGATCTGGCTTTCGAAGGTGGTGTCGGCGAAATCGAAGCCCTCGACGCTTTCGCCCGAACCGCGAAAGTCGATGCGCAGGCTCGCATAGCCCGCCTCGGCCAGAAGCCGCGCGCTGCGCCGGAACACACCTTCGCCCGTCTCCGCGATGCCAAGCTCGTCGCGGTCGCCGGTGAAGCCGTGCAGCAGCAGCACCGTCGGGGCAGGCCCATCGGGCGGTAGCGCCAGCGTGCCATAGACCGGCGTGCCCTCGACCTCAAAGGAGACGCGGTCCGACAGCCCCGCGCGCCCGTCCGAAAGCGGCAGCGGACGCGGCCACGGCGCGGTGATCATCAAGGTGGAGAGGTCGATCCCGGGGCCTGCGTCACTCGCCTGCGGGTCGGCCTCGGATGCCGCGACCTCGGGCGCCGCCGTCTCCTGAGCGAGCCCCGGCGCGGCGGCCAGAAGGCCGACGAGGAACAGGGCGTGAAACGGCGTCTGCATGGGGCTGTCTCCGATAGGGCAAACGAATTGGGAGGGGCCATGCCCCTCCCTGTCAAGCCCGGCCTGTGGCGGGCCTCAGCCGATGGCGGCGGCGCGTACGTCGTCGTCGATATGCGGCACGTATTGCGCGAAGTTGTCGGCGAACATCTGCGCCAGCTTCGCGGCCTGCGTGTCATAGGCCTGCCCATCGGCCCAAGTGCCGCGCGGATCGAGCAGCGCGTCGTCAACACCCTCGACCGAGACCGGCACGTCGAAGCCGAAATTGGGGTCCTTGCGGAAGCTGCCCTCGGCCAGCGTCCCGTCGAGCGCGGCGGCCAGAAGCGCGCGGGTCGCGGCGATCGGCATGCGGCGGCCGGTGCCATAGGCGCCCCCCGTCCAGCCGGTGTTGACCAGCCAGCAGGTGGCGCCGTGCTTGCCGATCTTCTCCTGCAGGAGCTTGCCGTATTCCTCGGGGCGGCGCGGCATGAAGGGCGCGCCGAAGCAGGTCGAGAAGGTCGGCTCGGGCTCGGTCACGCCGCGCTCGGTGCCCGCGACCTTGGAGGTGAAGCCCGACAGGAAGTGGTACATCGCCTGCGCCGGGGTCAGCCGCGCGATCGGCGGCAGCACGCCGAAGGCGTCGCAGGTAAGCATCACGATGTTCTTGGGATGCCCACCCAGTGCGTCTTCGGAGGCGTTGGAGATGTAGTTCAGGGGATAGGCGCAACGCATGTTGGCGGTGAGCGAGCTGTCCTCGAAGTCGAGTTCCAACGTGTCGTCGTCGCGCACCATGTTCTCGATCACGGTGCCGAACTTGCGCGTGGTGGCATAGATCTCGGGCTCGGCCTCGGCCGAGAGCGAGATCGTCTTGGCGTAGCAGCCACCCTCGAAGTTGAAGGTGCCGCGATCCGACCAGCCATGCTCGTCATCGCCGATCAGCACGCGGCTGGGGTCGGCCGAGAGCGTGGTCTTGCCGGTGCCCGACAGGCCGAAGAAGACGGCCGTGTCGACCGGGTTGCCCGGCGCGTGGTTGGCCGAGCAGTGCATCGGCATGATGCCCTTGGCGGGCAGCAGGTAGTTGAGCAGCGTGAACACGGCCTTTTTGTTCTCGCCCGCATATTCGGTGCCGCCGATCAGGATCAGCTTCTCGTCGAGATTGAGGGCGATCACCGTGCCGGAGCGGCAACCATGACGCTCGGGGTTGGCGCGGAAGCTCGGCGCGTTGATCACGGTATATTCGGGGGCGAAGCCGTCGAGCTCCGCGCGCTCGGGGCGACGCAGCAGATGGCGGATGAACAACCCGTGCCAGGCCAGCTCGGTCACCATGCGCACGTCGATGCGGTGCGCGGGATCGGCCCCGGCGAAGAGATCCTGCACATGCATCGAGCGCCCGGCGAGATGGGCCAGCATGTCGGCCTTGAGCGTCGCGAAGGCCGCAGGCTCCATCGCGGCGTTGTTCTCCCACCAGATCGTGTCTTCGGTGGTTGCGCTGCGGACCACGAACTTGTCCTTGGGGCTGCGACCGGTGTGCTGCCCGGTGGTCACGAGCAGGGTGCCTCCCTGCCCCAGCTCGCCCTCGCCGGCGCGGATCGCCGCCTGCATCAGCTGCGGCTCGGTGAGGTTGTAATAGACCTCGCCCAGTCCGGAGACCCCCTGCGCCTCGAGGGTCATCTCGGGGTTCACGCGTCCATGCTGCATCTGTCCGGCTCCTCTCATCGGGGCCATTCCCCGGCCCGCCATGAATGGCTTAACACGATGATTTCCAAGGCGACCATGCAGTTAGCGCAACCATGCTGACTGTTAGCGCAACCGCCCCGCGCGACCCCCTTTCGCAGCGGCATAGAGCCGCGAAACACGCATGGAGTGCAACGAGAAGGTGAGGCATTTTAGCCATTGGTTATCGTATTTCGGCGCAAATGGGGCGTCTTTGGGGCCCCGATTCGCCCTGCAGGCTTGATCTGCGGGTGGCAAACCGGAACAACGTGAATAACCCGTTAACAAGAATCCATGCTGAAGAGGGATCACGAATGTCGAGAATCGCACTGGTAGATGACGACAGGAACATCCTGACCTCCGTATCGATGACGCTCGAAGCCGAAGGCTTCGAGGTCGAGACCTACAATGACGGGCAGCAGGCGCTTGACGCCTTCAACAAGAAGCTCCCCGACATGGCCGTGCTCGACATCAAGATGCCACGCATGGACGGCATGGACCTGCTGCAGCGGCTGCGCCAGAAGACCCAGATGCCGGTGATCTTCCTCACCTCCAAGGATGACGAGATCGACGAGGTTCTCGGCCTGCGCATGGGGGCCGACGACTACGTCAAGAAGCCCTTCAGCCAGCGCCTGCTGGTCGAACGGATCCGCACGCTGCTGCGCCGCCAGGACGCGATCTCGGGCGACACGGTCGAGGTTACCGAAGAGAACAAGGTGATGGAGCGCGGCCAGCTCACCATGGACCCGCTGCGTCACGCAGTGAAATGGAAGGGCCGCGACGTCTCGCTCACCGTCACCGAATTCTTGCTGCTGCAGGCGCTGGCCCAGCGTCCGGGCTTCGTGAAGAGCCGCGACCAGTTGATGGACGTGGCCTATGACGATCAGGTCTATGTCGACGACCGCACCATCGACAGCCACATCAAGCGGCTGCGCAAGAAGATGCGCAACGCCGATCCGGATTTCTCGGCGATCGAGACCCTTTACGGGATCGGCTATCGCTACAACGAGGAATAGGTTCCGCGCCGCCAAAGGATGAACCCCGCATGACTGCCGCTCCCAAGATCGATGTGAGGGATCTCAACTCGGTCCGCCGCGCCGCCCGCGGCGGGGAGGGCGAAGCGCGCGAGCGGGTGGTTCTGGGCGACGACTGGGTCACGCCCCAGACCGCCGACCAGCCGCGCCGCCGCCGCAGGCTGGTTCAGCTCAACCGCTCGCCGTTGGCGCGCAAAATCATCACGTTCAACCTCGTGGCGCTGTTGCTTCTGGTGGCGGGGATGCTCTATTTCACCCCTTCGCGCGACAACCTCGCCTTTCAGAGAGCCTCGTCTCTGGTCAGTCAGGCCGAGCTGGTGGCCGACCTGTTCGAAGTGCAGCTGCCCGTGGGCGGACCCGTGAACATGATCACCGGCGACGGCATCGACGTGAAGGCAAGCCTCGACGCGCTCGACCTGCGCGATGGTATCGAGCTTCGGGTCTACGACCCGTCCGGCAAACTGGTGGGCGAAACCGCCGCCATGGGGGGCGAGGCGGTGAGCGGCCTCGATCTCGGCCATGGCGGCACCCTGCTGACGGATCTTCTCAACTCCGGATGGGAGGCTCTGGCCGGCCTCCTGTCGCCCAGAAGCGCCGAGCCGCCCGCCTTCGGCACCGCCGATGCGGCGCGTGCGCTGGTGTCGCCCGCCCTCAACGGCGGCACCGCGGTCCAGACCCGCACCGACGCGCAGGGTCGCACGATCTTTGCCGTCGCCACCCCGATCCAGCAGGGCCGCCGCGCCGTGGGTGTGGTGGCGGTGACCTCGGCGGCGGGCGAGATCGATTCGCTGGTGCGCCGCGAGCGCGAGCAGGTGTTGCAGATGTTCGTGGTCGGCATGCTGGTGTCGATCGGCCTGAGCCTCGTGCTCGCCTCGACCATCGCCAACCCGCTCTCCGAGCTTGCCGCCGCCGCCGAGACCGGACGCGACCGCAATGCCCGCAAGTTCGCGCCGACCAAGGTGCGCATCCCCGACCTGACCGCGCGCCCCGACGAGATCGGACGCCTCTCGGCGGCGCTGCGTGGCATGGTCGCGGCGCTCTATGACCGGATCGAAGGCAACGAGCAGTTTGCCGCCGACGTGGCGCACGAGATCAAGAACCCGCTCGCGTCGCTGCGTTCGGCCGTCGGCAGCCTGCGCATCGTCAAGCGCGAGGACCACCGCGAGAAGCTGCTCGACGTGATCGAGCATGACGTGCGCCGCCTCGACCGGCTCGTCTCGGACATCTCCAACGCCTCGCGGCTCGATGCCGAGCTGGTCAAGGAGGAGGAAGAGAGCTTCGACCTTCTGAAGATGCTGTCGAACCTCAACGATTTCCTCGGGCGCGAGGCCACTCTCAAGGGCATCGACTTCATCGCCGACCTGCCGTCGCGGCCGATCGAGATTCAGGGCCTCGAGGGGCGCTTGGCGCAGGTCTTCGTCAACCTGATCACCAACGCGATCTCGTTTTGCGAGGACGGCGACGCAATTCGCATCTGGGCGCGTCAGCGCGAAAACCGGGTGCTCATCGTGATCGAGGACACCGGGCCCGGCATCCCCGAAGAGGCGCTGACCAAGATCTTCCAGCGCTTTTACTCCGAGCGGCCCGAGGGCCAGTTCGGTAACAATTCCGGCCTCGGCCTCGCCATCTCCAAGCAGATCGTCGAGGCGCATGGCGGCGTGATCTGGGCCGAGAACATCCGCCCAACCGAGGCTGATCCCACCTCCGAGCCGCTGGGCGCGCGCTTTGTGGTGGGCCTGCCGGTCTGACACCTTCGCCGCTCACCCTGCATGCAAGCTGCGTGGCCTGGCGCGGACGCGGCGTGCTGATCACCGGCCCCTCGGGCAGCGGCAAGTCGACGCTGGCGTTGGCGCTGATGGCGCTGGGCTGCGAGCTGGTGGCCGACGACCGCACCCACATAACCCCCGCTCCCGATGGCGGCCTTTGGGCAAGTTGCCCGGCCACCATCGCCGGGTTGGTCGAGGCGCGGGGCGTGGGGCTGCTCCACGCCGTTCCCCATGGGCCGGCGCGGCTGTATCTGGCCGTGGAGCGCGGCACGCCGGAGACGCTCCGTCTTCCACCGGAACGTCGCGTCATGCATCTGGGAAGTTCGCTCCCCTTGCTTCACGATATCGATACGGGGCATTTCGCGCCCGCGATCCTGCAGTATCTGAAAGCAGGACGGAGAGAGCCATGATACCCGACCCCGCGCTTGCCGACATTACTCCTCGCGCCGCCGATCCCGACGGGCGCCATACTCTCGTGCTCGTCACCGGCCCTTCGGGTGCCGGGCGCACGACCGCGATAAACGTGCTGGAGGATCTCGGTTTCGAGGTGATCGACAATCTGCCACTTTCCCTTCTGGGGCGCTTGCTCGACGGACCACCTCTGTCGCACCCGCTGGCACTCGGGCTCGACGTGCGCAACCGTGATTTTTCGACCGACGCGCTGATCGACGCGATCGACCGGCTGGCGCAGCGGTCGGAGCTGCGGTTGCAGGTGCTCTATCTCGATTGCGACGAGGATGAATTAGTGCGCCGCTATTCCGAAACGCGCCGCCGCCATCCTCTCGCCCCGGCCGACAGCCCTCTTGCCGGCATCGCCCGCGAACGCGAACTGCTGGTGCCGGTGCGCGCCCGCGCCGACGTGCTGCTCGACAGCTCGGGGCTGTCGCCGCATGATCTGCGGGCCGAGATCGAACACTGGTTTGCGCCGCCCGAGGGGCGCACTCTCGCGGTGACGATCCATAGCTTCTCCTACAAGAGGGGGCTGCCGCGCGGGCTCGATCTGGTCATCGATTGCCGCTTCCTGCGCAACCCGCATTGGGACGCGGCTCTGCGCCCACTCGACGGGCGCGACGCACGGGTGGATGCGCATGTCGCGGGCGATCCCCGCTTTGACGGCTTCTTCACGTCGATGTGCGATTTTGTGGTACCGCTGCTTCCGGCCTATCACGCCGAGGGCAAAACCCATCTGTCGATCGGCTTCGGCTGTACCGGCGGGCAACACCGCTCGGTCGCCGTGACCGAGCGTTTGGCCAAGGCCCTTGCGAAGGAGGGATGGCAGGTGTCTAAACGTCACAGGGAGTTGGAACGCCGCGCCGGGACGGGTGTCTCGTCGGCCGCACGGGGACAAGTCGCGTGATCGGAATCGTCATCGTGGCCCATGGAGGCCTCGCACGCGAATACCTCGCTGCTGTGGAACACGTCGTCGGACGCCAGACCGGCGTCATGGCCATCACCATCCTGCCCGATGATGATCGCGCCGCCAAGCAGGACGAGATCTGCGTCGCCGCCGACAGCGTCGATACCGGCCACGGCGTCGTCATCGTGACCGACATGTTTGGCGGCTCGCCTTCGAATCTGTCGCTCAGGGCCTGCTCGGTCTCGGATCGGCGCATTCTATATGGCGCCAACCTCCCCATGCTCATCAAGCTCGCCAAATCCCGCGGCAAGACCGTCCCGGAGGCGGTGCGCGCGGCGCTCATGGCGGGCCGCAAATATATTGATAGCCTCATCGTCGATGCGGGGCTGCAGACGGAGACACGCACCGGAACATGACGACTTCGAGACGCCTGCAAATCATCAACGTGAAGGGGCTTCACGCCCGCGCCTCAGCCAAGCTCGCCGAATGCGTCGAATCCTTCGACGCCGACGCGACCGTGAGCCGGGACGGTCTTTCGACCACTGGCGACAGCATCATGGGGCTCCTGATGCTCGCCGCCTCGCGCGGTACCTGGATCGAGGTCGAGACCTCCGGAGCCGAGGCCGAGCGGCTCGCCGACGCGATCGAGACGCTGGTCGCGGACTACTTTGGCGAAGGGGGCTGAGGCCCCCCCCTCAGCGTGTCGGCACCGGCGTCTCGCCCCGGTAGTCGTAGAAGCCGCGCTTGGTCTTACGGCCGAGCCAGCCCGCCTCGACGTATTTCGTCAGCAATGGGCAGGGTCGGTACTTGGTATCGGCCAGCCCGTCATGCAACACGTTCATGATCGCGAGGCAGGTATCAAGGCCGATGAAGTCGGCCAGCTCCAGCGGCCCCATCGGATGATTCGCGCCGAGCTTGAGCGAGGTGTCGATGGAGGAGACCGACCCCACCCCCTCGTAGAGCGTATAGACCGCCTCGTTGATCATCGGCATCAGGATCCGGTTGACGATGAATGCCGGAAAATCCTCTGAGGTCGCCGCCGTTTTGCCAAGCCGCTCGACCACCTCGAAACAGGCGCGGAACGTCTCTTCATCCGTGGCGATGCCGCGGATCAGCTCGACGAGCTGCATGACCGGGACCGGGTTCATGAAGTGGAAACCCATGAACTTCTCGGGACGGTCGGTGCGCGAGGCCAGCCGGGTGATCGAAATCGAAGAGGTGTTCGAGGTCAGGATCGTGTGCGGCGCGAGATGTGGCACCAGCTCCTCGAAGATCGCGGTCTTGACGGCCTCGCGCTCGGTGGCGGCCTCGATGATGAGGTCGCAAGAGCCAAGATCGGTGAGGGTCGGCGTGGTTGAGATGCGGCCCATCGCGGAGGCTTTCTCGTCTTCGGTGGCAGCGCCTTTCGCGACCTGTCGGTCGAGGTTGCGCTCGATAAGTGCCACGGCCTTGTCGAGCGCCTCGGCGCTCACATCGGTCATCACCACCTCGTAGCCGGCCAGCGAAAACACATGAGCGATGCCGTTACCCATCTGACCCGCACCCACGACACCCACGCGTTCGATCGTCATTGTACACCATCCCTGTCCAGTTCGGCGCAGCATAGGTCCGCCCCCGCCCCGGTCACAAGGGCGGCGAGGTCCTTAGCGGTATCTCAAGCCTTCGATGGCCTAATCACCGGCGGGAAAAATGGGTGAGATTGTGCCATGAAGCATGACAGGACCGGTCTGAAAACCGGCGATATCGCACGCGTATGCTACAAAGGTTCGCGGCTCGAGGTGCGGGGACCGGAACGGCTACGCGCGGGGCGTTACATCGCCTGCCCCGGTGGCACCGAAACCTTCGGGCCGGGAATGTCCGCCTCTTATGTGGCGCTGCTCGAAGAGCGGACCGGTCTGGAATGCGTCAATCTGGGCGCGCTCAATGCCGGCGCGGGGGCGTTTCTGGGGGATCGGGCCTTGCTCGACATCTGCAATCGCGCGGAACGGGTCGTGCTGCAAATCACGGGCGCGCAGGGGCTGTCGAACCGGCTCTACACGGTACACCCGCGGCGCAACGACCGCTTCCTGCGAGCATCGGCGACCCTAAGGGCGCTCTATCCGGAGGTCGATTTCACGGAATTCTGCTTCGTGCGCCACATGCTGTCGTCGTTGCAGGACCTCGACCCCGTGCGTTTCGCGACCTTGCGCGCGGAGTTGCACATCGCCTGGACCATGCGGATGCGCAAACTGATCAGCTGCCTCGCCTCGCCCGTGACACTGGTGCTTCTGCCCGAACGGCGGGGTGACGGTCGGCTCGGGGATGATCCTCTGTTCGTGACCGGCGAAATGGTCAATGATCTCCGCCCGATCGTGAGCGGGATCGTCGCAATGACGACGCCCGACCTCTCCGAGGCCATGCGGCATCGCGCCATTGCGGAGGCGCTTGAAGTTTCCTTTGCCGGGCAAACAGTCTGAAAGGGGCGGCATCGGCGACGCCGCCCCTGCGGCCTCACAGCTTCTCGGTCAGCTCCGGCAGCACCTCGAACAGATCTCCGACGAGGCCGTAATCGGCGACCTGGAAGATCGGCGCCTCCTCGTCCTTGTTGATGGCGACGATGACCTTGCTG